>CALPRR020000054.1 GCA_943326025.2 Candidatus Kuenenia stuttgartensis
ATTCGTCAATGCAATTATCTACCACTTCCTTTACAAGAATGTAGATACCATCATCCGCCGAAGCACCATCACCTAACTTCCCAATATACATCCCTGGACGCAAACGAATGTGCTCTTTCCAATCTAGGGATCTAATATTATCTTCCGTATACTGATTTTCCGCCATTTAATTATCTTTTAGGAACACTAACAAAAATACTACACCTATCTTGATTTAAAACAAAGAGTTATCAAGAGTTTTGAACGATTAAATGTTGGATATTGAAGTCAAATAAATTAAAATAAACTTCCAAACAGTTAATTTTCAATTCAAAGATATATTATTTTTTGATTAAAATATAATCTTTTTTAATCTTACATTTTAATCATTTTAAATCAGTCTAAAAATATCAAACAAAAAAAGAGCTTTGAAGTCAATCAAAGCTCTAATTTAATCCGAACTATTAATTATTATATTTTATTTAAAACAACCAATAATGCATATATAATACCCGGAACCCAAATCAATAATGAAAGGATTAAACAAATTAAAACTTTTGTTACATCCCAGTCAGTTGCCAATCCTACAGCTAAAAAAGGCATTAAAAAACATAGAATTAATAATAGAATATCCATATCACTCATAGAGCTATTATTTTTCACTGCTTTTTTAAATTCTAGTTTCGCTTTTCTATGTTCGAATTTTGTGTCTATATTGTTAACTTTCTTTGATTCTGAAATCGTTCCAACTGCAACATCATTAGTCAATGATTTTTCTTCTTTCAACGAAACATTTTCATTCAAATCAATGGCATCAATCGCTTCTGCCTTGAACGTTTCATTCTCATTTAACGCAACTTCACCAATTTCGTTTTTCGTAAAAACCTCATCAACTTCTTCTACTTTTTTTACTTCACTAACTGAAACTTCTGTCTCTGATGTTGAATGACTGTTGTTCCATTTCACATGAAAACCTGAATTATGTAATCTTCTTTCAACAGTACAAGACGTTAAAATAAATGTTGCTGCCAAAACAATAAATGAAATCTGCTTAATTTTTCTCATATTTTTTTTTGTTAATTACTATAATTTCAAAGGATACTAGCATTAGTATTTAGTAAAATTGTCCTTTAATTTTTCAATAAATATAAACATTATTAAAAATGAAAAGTTATATTTTTCTACTATTTTGTTGTATTAATCAGAGAAATATAGAAACAATTGAATCTCAGTAAATAAATTCTTAAAATTTTAAAACAATTTATTTTACTTCATAAATAGTCCCATCTTCAACCACTTCAACATTTCCAAAAACCGTTTTAGCTTCCTTTTCATGTTCAATTCCATTTTCAAAACGAGCACTCAAATGTCCTAAAAGCAATCTACCAACCTTAGCTTTTTCTGCAATTTTCGCTGCATCAATTGCAGTTGAATGATAAGTAGCTTTTGCACGTGACCGATCTTTTTCAAGAAAAGTCGCTTCGTGATACAATACTGTTGAATTCTCAATATAGGGAACAACTTTTTCGTAATACATTGTATCCGAGCAATAAGCATAAGAGAATGTTTTTTTTGGATCAAGCGTATACTTTTTATGTAAATAAACTTTTCCCGTAAATTCATCAACAACATCTTCTCCTCGCTTGAAAAATGGAATTAGTGCAATTGATAATTTATCCTGTTTAAAAAGTTCGCCTATCAATATTCGCTCTTTTTCCTTTTCTTTTATTAAAAATCCATTAGTAGGTATTCGATGTTTTAATGGAAAAGAATAAATCTCTATCAATTTATCTTCAAATAAAAGACCTGCCGATTTCCCATCTAAGGTTTTAAATTCAATACTAAAATCTAATTTAGCACCACCTATCTCCAACTGACTTCGTATGATTTGCTCCAATCCTTCAGGACCATAAATTTTAATCCCTTGATCTCTTCCTAGTAGATGCATTGTTGACAATAATCCAACCAATCCAAAAAAATGATCTCCATGTAAATGAGAAATAAGAATGTGCGTTATTCGCTGAAATTTAACACCAAATTTGCGCATTTGAATTTGAGTACCTTCACCACAATCAATCAAGATATGACGATTGTTACAAACTATATATTGTGAAGTTGGATTTCGAGAAAAAGTTGGTAACGCTGCACCGGAACCTAATATAGTAACAGAAAAATCCAATTAAAATAAACTCAAGGCAGCTTCTTCAGTATCAACAATTATTAAATCTTTATCTAATTGTGAAATCTGAATCATTTTTAAAACACTTGGATGAAGACCACACAATACAAACTTACCGTTTGTATCTTTACACAATCTATTTCCAATTAAAATAGAACTCAAACCTGAAGAATCACAATATTTCGTTTTAGTTAAATCTAATATAATATTGTTGACACCATTTTTATTCAAAATAATTAATTCACTTTTCAGTTCCAATGAATTTGCAGCGTTTAATTTGTCAACGTTGCATTTAATCACTGCGTTTAATTTATTCTGTATCGTTTGAAAGCTCATTAAATAGTGTTGTTTTTCCAAATGTAATAAAAAAATTATTGTCGTTCAATTTTTGAAGCTAATAAATATATAACTGCCATTCTTACAGCTACACCATTTTCGACTTGTTGAAGAATTAC
The DNA here is from genome assembly GCA_943326025.2 of Candidatus Kuenenia stuttgartensis. Lineage (GTDB taxonomy): Bacteria > Bacteroidota > Bacteroidia > Flavobacteriales_D > Crocinitomicaceae > CAIUKX01. Next base: position 2,614 of record CALPRR020000054.1, read on the forward strand.
AGATTGTTTAGAATCAGCCACGTCACTCGTTATTTCAACACCTCTATTTATCGGTCCAGGATGCATTACAACAATTTCTTTTTCCAACGAATCCAAAATTTCTTTTGTCAAACCAAACTGCATTGAATACTCTCTCAAAGATGGGAAATATTTTATATCCTGACGCTCTAATTGAATACGCAACATATTTGCAACATCACACCATTCAAGAGCTGTTCTTAAATTGTGTTCAACTTTAACTCCTAATTCGTGAATGTATTTTGGAATCAAAGTTGTTGGCCCACAAACCATAACTTCTGCCCCTAATTTTTGTAAACAGTAAATATTTGACAAAGCAACTCTTGAATGAAGAATATCTCCAACAATAACTACTTTTTTACCTTCAACAGAACCTAATTTTTCACGAATTGTAAATGCATCTAAAAGCGCTTGAGTTGGATGTTCGTGAGTACCGTCTCCAGCATTCACTACTTTTGCATCAACTCTCTCTGAAAGAAATTTTGCTGCACCAGGATTTGGATGGCGCATTACAACCATATCAACTTTCATTGATAAAATATTATTAACTGTATCAATTAAAGTCTCCCCTTTTTTAACAGAACTACTTGCAGCACTAAAATTAACAACATCAGCAGACAATCTTTTCTCTGCCATTTCAAAAGACAAACGCGTTCTTGTTGAATTCTCAAAAAATAAATTGGCAATTGTAATATCTCTTAATGAAGGTACCTTTTTAATCGGACGGTTTATGACTTCTTTAAAACTATCAGCTGTTTTAAAAATCAACTCTATATCTTGACGAGTAAGGTCTAATATACCCGTTAAATGATCTACACTTAAATTATCCATTTGCTTCTGGTGTATACAAAACTATTTTGTCTTCTCCTTCTATTTCTTTCCATTCAACTGAAACACGTTCAGAAATAAGCGTGTCAACAGCTTTCCCTATGTAATCAGCTTGAATTGGTAAATCTCTTCTAAAACGTCGATCAATCAACGTTAACAACTCCACTTTTTTAGGTCTACCAAATGCTAATAATGCATCTAATCCTGAACGAATTGTTCTTCCAGTATAAAGAACATCATCGACCAAAACAACATTTTTGTTTTCGATAACGAAATCAATATTTGTTACACTTGGTATAATTGGACGTTCTCTTCTTCTGAAATCATCTCTGTAAAAAGTGATATCTAAATTTCCGCAAACGACCTCTTTTCCAAGGATTGCTTCTAATTGAGACTTTAAACGAGCCACAACATTAACACCTCTAGGCTGAAGACCTATAAGTACTGTTTCCGAGAAATCGTTATGTGTTTCAATGAGTTGATAGCAAAGCCTATTGAGGGTCAGTTCAAAATGTTTCGTGTTAAGAATGACTTGCTTTTCCATTGATACAAAGATAATAGGAATTGGAAATAGTCGAACAATTGTCAAAAAAAATATTTAACATTTTATGAACTAATATTTCAAAACCTTTTAAGCGAGTTCTTCCACTTTATAATCAATCATACGAACAGATAAAATCTTTTTTATAATTTGAATTCTAAAACTTTGTATATTCGATTCATAGTAGAAATGAAAACTTTTTTAGTAGGGAGCTTTCAATTTTTTTTTTTGGTTTTAGTTTACTAATTTCGAGTAGATAACGATTTACTCGAAATTAGTTTTTTTATCAATTTGCATTTAAGAATTATTATCCGCCTTTCTTTTTCGTTTGCGAATAACCATCTTTCAAAAGCAACTCAAAAATTTTATCTTTAAAATTTCCTTGAATTAATATTTCTCCATCCTTTGCAGTCCCTCCTACTCCACATTTGCTTTTAAGCGTTTTTCCTAAATCTTTCAAATCTTCATCATCTCCAATAAAACCTTCAATTAAAGTAACTTCTTTACCAGCTCGTTGTTTTTTATCTATTGAAACATATAACTTTTGCTGATTCTTTGGAAGTGTTTCTAACTGCTCTTCATCCTCTGACTCATAATTAAAATTCGGATTGGTTGAGTATACCACATTAATTCTATCTTTTTGTTTCTTTGCCATCAGTTCTTTTCAATTATAGCTGTTCTTAAATCATCCGTCACAATGCCATCTGGATTTTTCCTCATTGCCAAACGTGTTTCTTTTGGAGCTCGAATATCAAAAATATATACTTTTTTGTTTAAATCATGAAGGGCCTGAACTTCATTTTCTGAAATTCCTTTATTTTTTACAATAACACCTTCTGAAACAAATGCATTAACAGACACATATTCTTCATAGTTATTAGCCGAAAACAAAACTTTATATCCATTGACACGAAATACATTGATCCATTCTGCATTACTTAAAAGTACAAATAAATTTACTTTTCCATTTTTAAGTCCTGAAATTTCATTCAACGCATTAATAAAAATTATTGGATCGAGAATTTTATTTTGACATTCAGTATAATGCCGAATATCCAAAAGCATTGTTTTATTTTCAAATTTAGTAAAATCCAATTCACTCAATTTCGCTAAATGCTCTTTATTAGACGTTTTGTATTTTATATGAGCCAATTCATTATTTGTCAAATCAAAAATACAGCCATTTCCATCTGTTTCAATATCTAATTTTGTATCATGAAACAACCATAAATCACCTTCGCTTGACATCTGAACATCAATTTCTACACCGTTACAACCATTTATGGAAAGCGAAAAATCAACAGCTTCTTTAGAGTTGTCATGGTAAACTCGATTCTGTATCTTTAAACCTGTTGCGGCATGCCCAATTAATTCACCTACATATATAGCCTTGTTTTTTTTACAACTAATTAGGAGAAAAATTAAGAAAAAATATTTATATCTCATACCTCATGCCAATAGCAATATTGTAACCAAAACAATTTACAGACTGTCGTTTATTGAGAAGTTCACTTTGAAAAACCTCATTCATCAAACCAATTTTAGTTGATTGATAAAACTGAATTCGATTGCCAAAAATTGCTTTATACCCAATATAATATTCATTCCAATAATGATTTTCATCAATTTTCAAACCTGATAAACTATAACTTATTTCTGGTGAAAAACAAAAATCTCCTTTTTTAAACAAACTATAAGAAATACCTAATGTCGCTCTTGGAAAAATTCTCTTTTGAAAGACAGTTTTTATCAATCCTAATTCCAATGATGAAAAAGCATTTAACTTTTTTAATCCTTCTCTTTCATAATTCAACCCAGTAAAAACATCCATTTTAGTCAAACTAGATTGAATTGAAAAATAATTTTTTGTTTGAGAATTTACTGAATGAAAAATAAAAATGAAAAATAATGAAAGAAAAAACCTCATCTTCAAAAACTACAATTTAGGGCATTTCTTACAATGCACTCCTTTTTTCTTGTATTTTTTACAACACTCTTTTTTCTTTTCACAAGAACAATTAGAGCAACAATTGCTATCCAATTTGATTTGAGCTTGAATCAAGAATTTGTTTTGAATCACTTTATTTAGATTTATTCTAAACAAAGATAAAACAAAAAAGAATTAGTCAAAAAAAATAGTGATAAAAAAATTAAACTTTTAACAAATTAATTTCTACAGATAAGAATGCAAATTCATCATTCAATTTATTTATTGTAAATTTCAATTCCGAGTTTGACTTCATTCGCATGATGATAAATCCCAAACCTGCCCCACCTTTTTTAGATAACACATTTTCGGACAATTCCTTTAAATAAAAGGCTCTTAAATCCTCTGGAGACAAGGAGTTGATTAGCAAAATTTGATTTAAAATTTCTGTTGATTCAGAATCAATAATAATATTTCCAAAAGTGATTTTATAAGAAGTGTCATTTTTACCAATGATTAGATATGCCAATTGCCTTTCTAAATCATCTTTTTCTGCATGCTTCCTTATGTTTTGTAAACCTTCTATTAAAATAGAAAAAACTCTTTTACGAAGTTGTTTTTGTTCGCCGTTTGAAATCATTAACAACTCATTTCCTTCCACTAAGCTATTGACTAAATCTTGAGAGAATACACCGAAATGTTCAATTGTAACTTTATATTTTTGAGTTAAATAACAAGAGTGGCAATCATGATATTTCACCAAAACACTCTCTGCAATTATACTGTTTTTTGTGTCCAAAACTATTTCGAAACTAATTCACAAACTGTTAACGTAAAATTAATGTAAAAATTGATTAAATTCATTTTTAAATAATTTAGTTACCTTAATAAGTTAACATGCCCTCTAATCATTTTCCTCTCATCAGACTGACTCATTTTAAAGCTAATTTCCCAAGTATATAAACCATCTTGTTGAACAACACCATTATAAGTCCCGTCCCAACCTTTTGATGGATCCTTAGATTCAAAAATAATTTCCCCCCATCTGTTATAGATAAATAAATAAAAATCATATGTATCTATACCTTGAGTAAAGATCGGTTGAAATACATTATTAAATTGATCACTATTAGGTGTAAATGAATTAGGTATATAATAAATAACTTCATCATTCATAATGATAGTATAAAATGCTGTGTCAACACAACCTGAAATAGATGTTGCTACTAAATAAACATTATATTGTTTTACCTGCTCATCAGTATAAATATGATTAGGTTCAATTTGATTAGAATTAGATCCATCACCAAAATTCCACTCATAACTTATCGCATTAGTCGAATTATTATAAAATTGTAACTCGCTACCTACATTTGGCATGTAATTATTCCAATAAAAATCGGCTGTAGGCTTATCTGTTTTAGTTAATGTAAAAATTGGTGATGTTGACTGACAACCAAAAGCGTCTGTTACTAATAATGAATAGCTGCCTTCTGATAAATTTAAATTATCTATGGTAGAAATATTATTTGACCATTGATAGATGAATGGGCCTGAACCATTTACATTTACATTAGTTATAGAACCTAAATTGGAACATGATATTTGGGTTACGTTTGTAGAATTTATATCAATAATTGGCCCTCCAATTTCGGTAATTATAATTTGTTTGCTATCTGTACAACCAGCATTATCTGTTACTAGTAAATTATATACTCCAGGAGGCTTATTAATCAAATCAATTGAATTTGAACTTAAATTATTATTCCATTTAAAAGTATAATCAGGAGTTCCGCCGATCACTTGAATCCCAGAAATACTTCCGTTTGAATTACCACAGTGTGCTTCTGTTAAAACCATAGTTGTCAAATCTATTATAGGCGGAGTTTTTGTTGCGATTAAAATTGATGAATCAATTGAACAACCTTGATTATCTGTAACTATAAATTGATAATTAGCTGGTGCAAGCATACTAATATCTAAAGTCGTTGCATTGTTTGACCACAAAACTTGAGGATTAATTCCACCAATAATTTTTAACCCTGAAATGGATCCATTATTTTGATCACAATCAGCATCTAATTTACTAAAATTAGTTAAATCCAATTGCATTGGAACTACACCATTTACAACATAAGCATTAGAAGTTTCAAAACAACCAAACGCATCGGTTACAGTTAGAATATAAGTACCTGCAGATAATCCTATTGCATTTAAATTGGCACCTCCATTATTTGACCAAAGAGCAATTCCACCACTACTAGTTATACCGGTAATTGATGCATCATTTAGAGCACAACTTTCATTTAAAACAAGAGCATTTACCTCATTTATTGAAGGCCCTGCAATGTTATTTATCACAAATTGCGATGAAGTTGCAACACAACCTAAAGCATCAATTGCAGTTAATGTATACACACCTGAAGAAATACCAATTAAATCTAATACTGTTTGAGAAGTGTTAGTCCAAGTGTATGAAATAGGGTTTGTTCCTCCAGAAACAACTATTCCTGAAATCGAACCATCAGATTGTGAACAATGTTCATCTATAACATTAGCTGATGTTGAATTTAAAACTAATGAGCCTGACGAATTAATTGTAAATATTGGAGAAGAAACTGAACAATTATTTATATCGGTAACAACTAAAGTATAATTTCCTCCAGTCTGATTCAATAAATCTAATGAATTTGACAATCCATTGTTCCAATTATAGGTCAAACCATTTCCTGTTGCAGTAATTCCTGTAATTGACCCATTTACTCCTGTACAAGATTGATTTGTAACGATTACACCCGTTGAATTAATTACAGGACCAGATGTTCCAGTAATTGAATATGGACCAGCGGTATCCGAACAACCTTTTGAATCTGTTACCAATAAATTATATGTTCCAATAGACGCACTAGCTAAATTAATTGTAGATGACACAACATTATTCCATGAATAGAAATAAGGTGATGTTCCTCCAGAAACAGCTAAACCTGAAATCGATCCTAATGTCGAACAGCCTGTATTTGTAATAACAGCAGTTCCTGAAATTAGTGGCTTAGGTTTAACTACTGCAATTACCGGTACCCTAAAGTTACCTGGACATACTCCAACATAGTAAGTCGTTGTTGCAGTTAAAGTTGGGGTAACAAATGTCAGTCCATTAGCAATACTCGTACCTCCAAACTGTTGTGTATACCAATATACTATACCTCCTGAAGATATTGTCCCTGATAGATTAACAGATAAACTTGCTGTATTCCCTGAACAGATTGTATCATTTCGAGGAATTAAATCATAAATAGTAGTTACCAACCCAGACATTCCTGCACCTCCAACAGTTGCACCATTCATAGGGAAATTAGCAATTGGTGAAGATGTTGAAACACCACTTACAGTTACAATACCATTCGCTCCACCAGTAACAACTTGAGAAGGAGCTCCTGAAGTTATAGCAATAGCTCCACCTGCACCTCCACCACCTGGTCCATTCGCTTCGGTACACGTTGTGATTCCTGTACCAAGTGTTATGGCATTATCTCCACCTTTTCCACCTTTGGCACTCAAAGATATTGTTGAAGGTATAGCTGAACTATTTTGAATATAAATACTTCCTCCTGCTCCTGCTCCACCTGCTCCATCAGTCCCTTTTTTTGAACCTATTCCAGGATTAGAACTTGTAGGATTAGATTTTAAACCATCTGCACCATTCGATTCAATTGAACCTGTACCCGAAATTGAACCATAAACTGTCAGAAAAGCAATGCCTCCTCCGGCACCACCACTTCCTCCTTGAAGATTATCTTGGTCTCCAGCGCCGCCGCCGCCGCCCATAAAAACTCGAGTATTATCATAAGCCAATGTATGGCCTCCATAACCACCTTCAGGCTTTCTGTAACCAGAGCCCCACAATGTATTATTAGGACCTACAATAGCTTCATTTTGATCAGAGGTTGATAATGTATAACCTCCTCTTCCTCCACCAGAACTTGTAGACGCACCAAAACCAGCCAATTCTAAATTCCAAAAAGAGGCGTACGTTGGATTCGGATTTCCTTTTCCAGTATAAGTTCCAGTTCCAATGTTTGAACCACCACCACCACCAGCATTTTGATATCCGGCACCACCTCCACCATTGGCAGCTCCAGATCTTCCATAAACAGAATATAAGGCTGCGTATTCAGTTGTATAACCTCCAATTCCTTCTCCTTTACGAGCTCCATTAACACCTTGATCTGAGCCCAAATAAGTATCACCTATCCCCGTACCTGACGCAGCAAGTCCAGTAGAAACTCCACCTGTAGAAGCTCCACCTTGATTATCAGCAACTCCACCTCTAAAACCTAAACCTGTGGCGCTTATTTTTCCTGTACCAGTTAACACTAAATTACCTGATACCTCAGCTGCAACAACACCTCCCGTATTTCCATTCCAGGCAGCAGGAACTAATGAAGCACCTGTATTAATTGTTAAATTTTGAAAGCGTGGAACACGAATTACTTGAACATGACCTGCAGATGTATAATTGTTCTTTAATGGACATTGTAAATTTATTATGTTCGTACCTGAAACACTCAAAACTTCAACTTGTTCAAATTTACCTGATTGGTTATAATTGGTTACTCTTCCCCAAATATCAGCAGATAAATGCCAATCAGTTCCAGTACCAACACTTGCCGCGACTGTATAATGACCTCCCCAACCACCACTTGCCAATGGAATTGAGGTAATTGGATCAATATCCATTGTAGCTCCCTGCATTTGAATAATTAAGATCAAATCTCCTTGAGCAAGGGCACCTGTAAAAAAACCTCCTGTTAATGAATTACTATTTACGATTATGGATGTGGAATTAGCCGTTGCATTAGCAGTAAGATAAGTTGCTGAGTTCAAAACAAAGTTTGCTGTCATAGAAGTATAACTCGCATCTTTCCCTCTTTGAGAGAAACCTAATAAAGAATATAATAAAATTAATGCGAAAAGCAGTAATTTTTTAGCAATTTTCATAGTTTAACAGATTACTAAAAACCTAGACGTAAAACTAAAGAAAAGGTTGGTTTTGTAAAAATAAAAATGACATTATTTTGAGTTTTATCTTATATTAATTAGTTATTTAATTTTAAATTAATAAATTTTCTTACTAATTTAACATAGAATTATTTTTTAGCTATAAGTATAATATTTTTCACAATTTGAGAAACAGCTGGACAAATTTCTGCATTTTTCTGAGTAATGTCCATTACTTGATAGATATTCTTTCTATTTGTATGAGGAAATTCTCTACATGCTAAGGGTCGATCATCATAAATTTCACATTTGTTATCATTTCCCAAAAAATAACAAGGTGAACTTTGAAGTACATAGTCTTTATCTTCATCCATTCTTAAAAAACTAGTAACAAACTGTTTTTCAGACATTCTTAGTTTTTTTGAAATTCTTTTAATATCAATATCTCTGAATATTGGACTTGTGGTCTTACAACAGTTTGCACATTCTAAACAATCAATTTTTTGAAAGACTTTTTCATGTTGAGAAATAAAAACATCATCTATCTTTTTATTTTTATCTTTTTTAATTTTCGACAGAAGTTTTTTAAAATCCTCACGATTTTCAATTGCGTATTCAAGATCAGCTTTGTATTTCATATGATAAATTCTAAAAAAAATAGTTTTATATTTCCACAAAACTAATTCTTTTATCTGAATCTATTTTTTATATTCACAAACTTCTATATTTAAGAAAAAATTCAATGGAAAAATTCGATTTAATTGTTTTAGGTGGTGGACCAGCAGGATATGCTGCTGCTATGCGAGGTATTGATTTCGATAAAAAAGTATGTTTAATTGAAAAAGATAAAGTTGGTGGTGCAGGTGTTTATAATGGAGCCCTTTCATCTAAAACACTATGGGAATTAGCAAATAATATAGCAGGAATTAATAACACAATTGTTTCTAATGGAAGAAAACCATATGAAGTAGCCTGGGAAGATGTTCGCAAAACTGTTGATGAAGCTGTTTTTGAACGAAAATTTCAGTATTCAAGTCATATAAAATTATTACAAAAGGAATCTGAACATATTCAATTTAAATATGAGAGAGGTGTTGGCAAATTTCTTTCAAAAAATGAAATTGAGATAATACATGAAGGAACAAAAAAAGTTATTTGGGGCGAAAACATCATTATAGCAACTGGAAGTAGACCTCGCGTAATGCCTAATATTATAGTTGACCATTCAACAATTCTTACAAGTGATGATATAGAACATATTTCGGATTATCCTAAAAGTTTAGTTATTGTTGGAGCAGGTGTTATCGGTTGTGAATATGCAACTATCTTTTCAAATTTTGGTAAAACTAAAGTTTACATCATTGACCGCCAAGATATAATTTTACCATTTGAGGATGAAGATATTTCTTCAATGATTGAATCAAACCTAAAAGCGAAAGGTGTAACTGTTCATCACAATGCTACCCTCACAAGAATGGAAACAATCAACAATGAGGTAGAATATGAACTTTTATATCCAAATGGTTTTAAAGAAGTTATTAGAGTTGAAAAAGCTTTATTATCGATTGGAAGAATTCCAAATATTGAAAACTTAGGATTAGAAAATGCCGCTGTAAACATGTCTGCCAGAGGAGTTCATATCGGAGATGATGATACGTTGACGAATATCCCAAACATCTATGCTGTTGGTGATGTTACTGGAAGAATAGCATTGGTCAATATGGGGGAAATTGAAGCTAGACATGCTGTTGAGAAAATGTTTGAAAACAAAAAAGAACGAATTAGCTACGACAACGTTTGTACGATTATGTTCTTAAACCCTGAAGTTGCTTCTGTTGGAATTAATGAAAAATATTGCCTAGAAAACAATATTCCGGTAAAAATAGTGAAGATTGATTTTTCAGTTATGACTCGAGCAATTGCCATGCGAAAAACACAAGGTTTTTTCAAAATAATCGTTACGAATGATAAAGAAATGAAAATCTTAGGCATGAGAGCTGTAGGGGAACATGCCTCTTCTGCAATTCAAGCTGTTGGATTATTAATTAAAAT
>CALPRR020000055.1 GCA_943326025.2 Candidatus Kuenenia stuttgartensis
ATATAAATCTAAAAGGTACAAATACTTTAAGTTTAAAATACTTATATGGTCAAAATATAAATATTTCTAAAAATAAATCTCAACACGTACTTTCGATTAACTATATATTTGAATGGAAGAAGAAATTTAAATGAATAGCCAACCATTTGAAAATTAATACGTCTATGTAATAGACTGACTCAATAACGATTGTTCAGTTTTGGTTTAACTTTATATTGCTGATACCTGAAAAGAGTTCAAAATTCTCTTAAATAAAACAATGTCACGACTGTTTTATAGAGCTCTTTTCAGGTTTTTTATTTATATAAATAAAAAATGCTGAATAAATCCAGCATTAATTAATTTTCAAAAAAAATATAGGGTTTAAAATCTAACTTCCAGAATCTTAATAAGCTCTTTCATTTTTACCTTCTACCCAGTTCATGAAAGCTTTATTTACTACTTTATTTCCTCCAGGTGTTGGATAATTACCTGTGAAATACCAATCGCCAAGATTATCAGGACAAGAAAGATGAAGATTTTCAACCGTTTGATATATAATTTCTACTTTTGCATTGATGTTTTTTGGTGTCAATAATTCTGAAATTTTAACTGAAATTTCTTCTGGAGTAAACGCATCGTAAATTTCTTTAACGTAATTCTGTATTTGTTCTTTCGGTAAATGAACTTGTTCTTTACATTTATTGTAAACATCTTTAATTACTTGATCTTTTCCATTGTCTTTTAACAATTGAATTGCAGCTTCAAAAGCAATAAAATCTCCCATTTTTGCCATATCAATCCCATAACAATCTGGAAATCTAATTTGTGGAGCAGATGAAACTACTACAATTTTCTTTGGATCTAAACGATCTAAAATTCTTAAGATACTTTGTTTTAGAGTTGTACCTCGAACAATACTATCGTCGATAACTACTAAATTATCTTTCCCCCTGTTTACACTTCCGTATGTAATATCATAAACATGAGCTACTAAATCATCACGAGAATCATCTTGAGTTATAAATGTTCTTAATTTAGCATCTTTAATTGCAATTTTCTCAATACGTGCTCGTTGGTAGATGATTTTCTGTAAGTCTTCAGTAGAAGGATTTGCACCTAAATTTAATATTGCTTTGAATTTTTTATCATTTAAATGATCTTCTAAACCTTTAATTAATCCATAAAAAGATACTTCAGCCGTATTTGGAATAAATGAGAATACAGAATTATCTAAATCAAAATTTATGGATTCCAAAACTTGAGGTACTACTGCAGCTCCTAATTTCTTGCGTTCATCGTAAATTTCAATATCGTTTCCTCTTGAGAAATAGATTCGCTCAAACGAACAAGCTTTTTTCTCCAAAGGTTCATTAATCAGCTTTTCTGAAACAGAACCGTCTTTTTTAATAATTAATGCATGCCCAGGTTGAATTTCTTTTATGCTTTCTGCTTTTAAATTGAATGCTGTTTGTATAACAGGCCTTTCAGAAGCAACAACACATACTTCATCATTTTCAAACCAATAAGCTGGTCTAATTCCAGCTGGATCTCTCATGACGAAAGCATCTCCATGACCAAATAAACCAGCCATTGCATAACCTCCATCCCAAACGTCTGATGCTCTTTTTAATATTTTTTCAATATTTAAATTTTGAGCTATGTAATCATAAATTTCTTTTTTAGAAAGTCCTTTTTCCTCTAATTCATTATGAATCGAATCATTTTCTATATCTAAGAAATGACCTATTTTTTCTAAAACAGTAACTGTATCTGATTTTTCTTTTGGATGTTGACCAATTTCAACTAAAACATCAAACAGTTCATCAACATTTGTCAAATTAAAATTACCTGCAACTACCAAGTTACGCGTAATCCAGTTGTTTTGTCTTAGAAAAGGATGACAACTTTCAATTGAATTTCTACCGAAAGTTCCATAACGTAAATGTCCTAAAAATAATTCACCTGTAAAACCAGCATTCTTTTTTAAGTAATCAACATCTTTTAATAACTCTGGATTTTCTTCTTCAATTTGATGAAAACGTTCGTTAATATGATCAAAAATATCTTGAATTGGCTTACTATCGATCGATCGTTGACGAGAGATATATCTTTCCCCTGGCTGCATATCAAATTTGATATTTGCAACACCTGCACCATCTTGACCACGATTATGTTGCTTTTCCATTAATAAATGGAGTTTTTGCAATCCGTAAAACGCTGTACCGTATTTATCTAGGTAAAACTGTAAAGGTTTTTTTAATCTTAAAAGTGCTATTCCACACTCGTGTTGTATTGCGTCGCTCATTACTTTTTTGATGAAATATTGTGCAAATTTAGTGTTTTAAATTAAACCTATTAGCTAAAAATCGTTATAGTTTTTAAACTTTTTAAAATGCAACTTTTCTTCTAAAAATACGTTAAATTTTAAATCCATAAAGCTCTCATTTAAAATGATTTTAAATATTATTTTGTAGATTTGAAATATGCGATTATTTCTTAGTCTTGCTCTAATTATACTCTCTTGTTCTGTAAATTCTCAACAGGATGGTATATGGATGCATCCAAACGAAGGCCAATGGGATAAAGAAATTTTATATAAAGTTGATCTTACGATGGGTGAAATGCTCTTTACAAAAGAAGGTTTCACTTATGTATTAAACAATTTCAATGATAAAAAATCGCATGAAAATCATTCAAAATTAACAGATGATGGAACAATTAATTTTCAAATCATTAAATCTACTTTCATAGGTTCATCATGGAAAGGAGAGAAAAGAATTTCAAAACCTTCTAGTTTTTATAGAAATTATTTCAAAGGAAATGATCCTTTAAAATGGAAATCAAACATTTACAGTTATAAAACTGTTGAATTCGAAAACTTTTATCCTAAAATTAACTTATCAATTGAAGGTAAAAATTCAAATTTGAAATACAGTTTTAATGTTTCACCACATATTGATCCATCTATCATTCAATACAAAATAGAAGGGTCAGACAAATATTACATTTCAGATAATGGTGATTTACATATAAAAAATCGTTTCGGAGAAATTATAGAACAAAAACCTATTGCCTGGAATTTTATTAATGGTGAAAAGAAATTTGTAAACGTAAAATTCAAATTAAACAATGGAATAATATCATTTGAATTTCCTGAAAGTTACAATAAAAATGAAATTTTAATAATTGACCCAACCTTAACATTTTCAACATTTACAGGTGCTTCTATGGATAATTGGGGAATGACAGCAACTCCTGATTTAAATGGGAATTTATATGCTGGAGGTATTGTTTTCACGGGAACGGGAAGTTATCCTACTACAACTGGGGCTTTTGATATCACTTACAATGGTGGTACAAGTTTTAATTACATATTAAATGGTATTTCATATTTAACACCTGGATTTGATGTTGCTATTTCAAAATTCAATAGCAGTGGAACAAACTTAATTTATTCTACCTATCTTGGAGGTGATGGAAATGAAGCTCCACACAGTCTAGTTACAGATGTTAATGGTGATTTATATGTTTTAGGTGTTACTAGTTCTTCAAATTTCCCGGTTCTATTAAATGCTTTTGACAATTCATTCAATGGTGGTCCTTATATTGCCGAAAATGAATTGGGCTATAATTCAGGTGCTGATTTGTATGTAACTCACTTTAATTCATCTGGTACTGCAATAGTTGGGGCTACTTATATTGGCGGCACAGGAACAGATGGGATTAACGTTGGAGATTTAAATTATAATTATGGTGATCCATTTAGAGGTGAAATTATTGTTGATAATTTAGGTTTTGTATATATATCTAGTACAACTCAATCCATTGATTTCCCTACTGTCAATGCAGCCCAAAATTCTTTACAAGGGGCACAAGATGCAATTTTACTTAAAATAAATAGCTCACTTAGCAATATTTCATGGTCAAGTTATTTTGGGGGTTCAGGAAATGAATCAGGAAATTCTGTTCAGATTTCAAATGATGGTAAAGTATTTATGGCTGGTGGTTCAAATTCAAATACTTTACCTTTTTCAATCGGAGAAGATTTAACTTTTAATGGCGGCGTCTCAGATGGATATGTCACTAAGTTCAATGCTGGATCAGGTATAATTGAAACAGGAACATTTATGGGATTGAATGAGTATGATCAAGCCTATTTTGTTCAATTGGATTTAAATAACGATGTATATATCTACGGACAAACAGAAAGTAATTGGCCTATAACTTCAGGTTTATATGGAACCCCTAATTCTGGTCAATTTATTCGAAAATATGATTCAAATTTAACTTCAATAATTTGGACAACAATGATAGGTGCAGGCACTGGACATGTTGAAATATCGCCTACAGCATTTTTAGTTTCTAACTGTTATGACATTTACATAACCGGATGGGGTGGACAAATTAACTCGGATTATAGTAACCAAGCAAGATATAGTACAACTAATGGATTTCAAGTTACATCAGATGCTTTTCAATCTTCAACGAATGGAAATAATTTTTACATTGCACTTTTAGGTGCAAATGCTTCTTCATTAAAATATGCAACTTTCATGGGTGGTGTTAATTCCAGTTTTAATCATGTGGATGGAGGTACCAGCAGATTTGATAAGAATGGGAAAATCTACCATGCCGTTTGTGCTGCATGTGGAGCTCAAATTCAAGGATTTACAACTACACCTGGTGTATATTCACCAACAAATAATAGTTCAAATTGTAACTTAGCAGCATTTAAGTTTGAATTAAATACAATAGAACCTATTGTAAGTGCACCACAAACATACATTTGCATCCCACAACCAGCTGTTTTCAATAATAACAGTCAAAATGGAAATGCATATTTATGGAATTTTGGAGATGGTACAACTTCAACAGCTACAAATCCATCTCATGTTTACAATTCAGCAGGTGTATACGATGTAACATTGGTCGTTTCAGATACAGCTGGATGTTTTGCAGCTGACTCGGTTACTTTTCAAGTAGATATTGGCGATTTTCAAGGAGGAGCAGTTCAACCTACAACACCAGTTTGTAAAGGAGCTGGATATCAACTAGAAGCTTTTGGTGGCGCAAATTATTCTTGGTCTCCAACTGCTTTTTTAGATAATCCTTTAAGTGCTACACCAATTGCTACTATTGATCAAACTACTAATTTTGATGTTATAGTAACTGATAGTTGTGGTAGTGATACGATTAAAATAACATTAGAAGTATTTTCAACATACCCTACTGTAACTAATGATACATCTATTTGCATTGGTAATAACGTTCAAATTGGTGTTTTTGGTGCAACATCTCAAAATTGGTCTCCTAGTAACACACTATCAAATAATACTTCCACAAATCCAATTGCAACTCCTCAAAATTCAACTTTGTACTATGTTCAAGGAATTACAGTAGATAATTGTAATTACATCGATTCAGTTTTAGTAAACGTATTTTATAATCCACCTATTCCCTTAATCCCTGATACTGTTAAATTATGCAAAGATGATACTGTTTTGGTAATTGTAAGTGGTGCTGATAATTATTTATGGTCACCAAATTCATCTATTAATACACTAGTCGGTGATTCAGTTTTAATTTCAACGAATACAAATCAATATTATTACTGTGATTTTACAAATGCGTGTGGAACTCTAACAGATAGCGTTTATTTAAAAATACAAATCCCAATAATAACTGCCGGTAATGATACAACTATTTGCCCAGGTACTGGTGCAAACCTATGGGCAAGTGGAGGAGAGTTCTTTAGCTGGAAACCTATTGGTTCAATTAACAATCCTAATTCAAATACGACAACAGTATATCCTAGTTCAAATACGACGTATTATGTTTTGGGCACTGATAAATTTGGATGCACTGATACTGCATTTGTTCAAGTTAATTTATTTCCTCCTATCGATTTTCAAGCGTGTGCAGATATTTATGCATTTATGGGTAATATCGTTGAATTAACTGCAAATTCAAATGTAATAGGAAATTACGTTTGGTCACCTAATAATTATTTAAGTTGTGAAAATTGTCAAACGACATTTGCTAATCCTGATCAAAATTTCACCTATACCGTTTCATTTACTGATCAAAATGGATGTACAATTAAAGACGATGTTTCAATATTTTATGAAGGAATAATATTTGTCCCAAACACTTTTTCACCAGACGGAAATAGTTTTAATAATGTTTTTAAAGCAATTGGTGGTAATATTACCGAGTTCAAAATGCTAATTTTTAATCGTTGGGGAGAAATAGTATTTACATCCAACTCCTTAGAAGATTCCTGGGATGGTACATATAATAATTTAGAATGTCAAATAGGTACTTATACTTGGAAGATTACCTATACAGACATTAATAATTATCAAAAAGAAATAGTTGGACACATCAATATTGTTAAATAAAATCGATTGTTATATAATAACTTGCCACTTACATCTCTTATTCTTAATTTTAACACATTAAAATAAAGTTTAATTTCTTTAAAATTAAAATCATGAACACTATTACAGTTAACGAATTAAAGTCATTAATAGACATCAACGAAGATTTTCAATTGATCGATGTAAGAGAAGAATATGAATATGAAAATGCTAATATCAATGCTTTACATATTCCATTAGGTGAAATTCCAGTTAGACATGAAGAAATTTTAAAAGACAAAAAAGTTATCGTTCATTGCCGTTCTGGAGTTAGAAGTGCAAATGCTATTGCTTTTTTAGAACAAAGTTACGGTTATACTAATTTATATAATTTAGACGGTGGTATTTTAGCATGGGCTAGAGAAATAGATTCTACCTTAGAAGTTCAGTAATAACTTCTCATGAAAACTAAAAATATCAATGTAGTCATTGTACTTGGTATAATGTCTCTTGCTACAATTTTGTTTACTCAAATGGTTTGGATTAGAAAAACCATAGCTATACAAGAAACAAATATTGCTATACAAGAAAAGGAAGACTCATTTAAATTAAAACAGTTTTCAGAACAAACTCATATTGCATTAAGAAATGTATTAGAGCGTATTACAAATCAACATAAAGATAGTGTTGATTTGTATGGTGCTGTAAAACAACAAAGTTCCAATTATTTCTCAGTAGATATTAGTGAAGAATTACATCCTTTTTACCTAGAAAATTTACTAAAGAGAGAACTTTATAACGAAAATATCCATGAAGATTTTCAATATGGAATTTATGATTGTTTTTCAGATTCAATTGTCTTCGGTAATTTAATACATTTTACAAAAGATTCTCTCTACTCTCCTATTTCTGACACAATGTTGGGAATAACCTCAAAAAATCTAAAATGGAAAACCGATGGACACTATTTCACTGTATATTTCCCTAATATCATTTCAAAATCGATCGATGCAACGAATATTGATATCTATTCTCCTTGGTTTTTTGTTTTAATAATTGTTGTGATCATTCTGTTCTTTTTTGGATATACTTTAACAATCATTTTAAAACAAAAAAGACTTTCTGAAGTGAAGAATGATTTCATTAATAATATGACACATGAATTAAAAACGCCTATTTCAACTATTGGCCTTTCAAGTGAAATGTTGTTGAGAAATGATTTTACAAATGATCCTAAACGATTAAAACGATATGCAGAAATAATTCACAAAGAAAATAAACGTCTAGAAAATCAAGTTGAACGTGTTTTAAATGTTGCAAAATTAGATAAGGAAAAACTTGTATTGAAAAAAACACAAGTAAATATCCATGAAATTATTGAAGAAGCTAAAGATATTTTTGAATTCAATCAAGTTGAAGAGAATACTATACAGCTTGAATTTTTAGCTGATGAATATATCCTTAAAGCAGATCAAGTTCACATAACAAACGTTGTTTATAATTTGATTGATAATGCTATTAAATACAGCGATAAAGACCTTTCTATAAAAATTAAAACATATAATCAGAAGAAAATGCTTTTTATCGACGTTGAAGATCATGGACTTGGAATTAAAAAAGATGACCAACGTATGATTTTTGATAAATTCTATCGTGTTCCAACAGGTAATATTCACAATGTCAAAGGTTTTGGTTTAGGTTTATATTATGTCAAGTTAATAATAGAAGAACATGGTGGTTCAATTCAAGTAAATAGTACGTATGGAAAAGGAACTACATTTACTTTATACCTTCCTATGAAATGACTTTAGAAATAATAAGATTTAAAATTTGTCTAGACAAGTACAACTCACCGTTCAATAATAACCATTCATCGAAATATAAATTAACACAAACTAAAAGTTCTTATTTTTGAAATTTGAAATACTATTTATGAAATTAAAATTATACATAATACTTCCTCTTATTTTCATTGCTTTTAATGGAAATGCACAATCAACTATAAAAGGAAAAATAGTTGATAAAAAAGGGGAACCTGTTCCATTTGCAACTATCTATCTAAAAAAAGCAGCAACTGGTTCAAGTTCAGATGAAAATGGATTCTTTAATTTCTCTACTAAATTTGAGGGTAAAGACTCTCTTGTTGTTTCTAGTATAGGGTTCGAGGATTACACTAACATTGTTCTTCTAGAAAATAAAGAAATTAGTTTTACTATAACACTTCGAGAACCACAAAAGATTTTAGAGGAAGTAATTATCACTGCTGGAACAATAGAAGCAAATAATGACAGATCTGTGGCCGTATTAAAACCTTTAGATATTGTTACTACTGCTGGAGCTCAAGGTGATATAATTGGAGCTATTCAAACATTACCTGGAGTTCAGAGAAATGGTGGTGATCAAACAGGACTAATGGTTAGAGGTGGTGATGTAAATGAAAGCACTATGATCATTGATGGAATGATTGCTCAAAATGCATTTAATAGTAGTGTGCCCGGTGTATCTCAAAGGAGTCGTTTTAATCCTTTTCAATTTAAAGGAACTTCATTTAGTAGTGGTGGATATACTGCTCGTTATGGCCAAGCTCTTTCTGGTGTCTTAGATTTACAAACAAATGATTTACCTGAGAAAAGTACTATTAATATCGGCGCAAATATGGCTGGATTATATGTTTCTGGAGCCAAATTAATGAATAAAAATTCGATTGAATTCTCAGGAAATTATACCAATCTTGCACCATTTTATAAATTAGTACCAACAAATGTTGATTTTTATACTGTTCCTCAAGGTGGAAGTTTTTCTACTCGTTTTGTTTCCAAAACAGATGATAACAATGGGATTTTTAAAATGAATTTTTCTAACTCTTTTAATAAATCAGGAATTCAAATATCAAATCCAGCTGTAGCAGGTGATAAAATCAATTTCAATTTAGAAAACGAAAACACCTATTTCAATACTTCGTTTAGATATTTTATTAAACCAACATTAAAATACTTTTCAGCTTTTTCATTTAGTAACAACATTGATAATATTGGTTTCGGGAATGTTCCTCTTTACAAAACAGACAATAGAGTCCAAGGGAGAGTGGAATTGTGGAATGAATTTTCAAGAAAATTTAATGTATTGGTAGGTTCAGATATTCAGAGAATTACATACTCTCAAAAATTCGATACTTTACTTGGAAAATTTGATGAATTACTTTCAGCAGGATATGTTGAAGCTGAATATAAACCATATAGAAGATTTGCTGTTAAACCTGGATTTAGAGGAGAATATTCTAAATTAATTGCTCGCGGAAATATTGTTCCTCGTTTAGCATTTGCTTATAAAATAAGTAACTCAAGTCAAGTTTCATTTGCTGGAGGAATGTTTTATCAAACTGCATCAACTCAATATTTATTGCAAGGGTATAAACCAGGATTTCAACAAGCTATCCATTACATGTTGAACTATCAAGTAATGGGAAATAATCGAACTTTAAGAATTGAAGGCTATTATAAAAGCTATGATCAACTTGTCCGTGAAAAAGGAGTTGCATATACCCCAAATCAATTTCGATTTAATTATGGTCAATTGGATAATTCAGGTAGTGGATACGCTCAAGGAATTGATTTCTTTTTCAGAGATAAAAAAACTATTAAAAATTTAGACTACTGGATTTCATATAGTTATATTGACACTAAAAGATTATATCAGAATTACATTTCAAAAGTAACACCTGATTATGTTTCTCAACATAATTTAAATATTGTAGCGAAATATTTTGTGGAGAAAATCCAAACCAATTTTTCAGCAACATACTCCTATTCAAGTGGAAGATCATTTTACAATCCAAATTCAACAAGCTTTTTAGCTGATCATGCTCCAGCTTATCAAAATTTTGCAATGACCGTATCCTATTTGACAACGATAAAAGGTTTATTCGCAGTATTTTATTTGAGTGCAGATAATATTTTAAATACTAAAAACATATTGGGATATAGATATTCAATGGATGGTTTACAACGATATGCAATAACACCTCCACTATATCGATCGATTTTCGTTGGATTCAACTTATCTTTATCAAAATTTAACAAGGACGAATTATAATTTAAATAACTAAAAATGAAAAAAGTAATCGCAACATTAAGCTTGGCATTTATTTGTATAGCAAATCAAACATTCTTAGCTCAAACATTAGAAGAAAGTGTTAAAGCAACATACCTACAATTAGATAGTGCTAAAACATTAGGACAATTTATGGGAGCATCATCGGCTTGCGATATATTGACAAATAAATATCCAAATGAATTCATTACGAATTACTATTCAGCCTATTCAAAAGCAGTAATTTCATATAAAGAAAAGGATACAAAAAAAAGAGATTTGTATTTAGATATGGCAAACAAATACTATGATAAAGTAAAAGAAATTAAACCGAATGATTCTGAAACTTTCGCACTAGGTGCAATGCTAGCTAATGCTCGTTTATCAGTAGATGGAGCTAGTAGATGGAAAGAATACGGTGCAATTTTCGAGCAAAATTTGACGAAAGCAAAAGAATTGAATCCAAATAATCCAAGAATTTACTACTTAAAAGGTGCTGCATTATTCTACACTCCAAAAATGTTTGGTGGTGGAGGTAAAAAAGCAAAACCATTTTTCGAACAAGCAAAACCTTTATTTACAACTCAAGATATTTCATCTGTTCTAATTCCAACTTGGGGAGAAAGACAAACGGATGAGTTCATGAAAATGTGTGATGAATAATTAGATCTTAAAAAATAGAATGAAGCGATTCAAATTTGAGTCGCTTTTTTAGTTTTTAAAATCTATGTCTCTTTTATTAAGAATAAAAAATCGAAGTGATAAAAAAGGACTATTCACTTTTTTGAAATTCGCTACTGGAGTTAATAAATTGTAGCCAGCCTGTATATGAAATCCAAATAATTTATATCCAATTACAGGAGTAATACCAATACGATTATGAACAAAATCTGTTAAATAGATTGAATTAATTCCGTAAGTAAAATTTGCTCTTCCTGTTTTGTTATAATAACCAAATTCATATCCTAAAACATTATTAAAATAATTATAGCTTATTCCTAAATGCAATGAATTAGTTTTTGGCTTAACCAATTTAACTTTTTTCCATTGATACTCATATCCAATTTCAAAATTCATAAATTGTCCTTTTTGTAATCCAACATAAGGACCTGATTTAGATATATTAATTTTAGTATCTCTTAAATTTTGCCACCTAGAATCCTTCTTTTGAGAAAGAAGAATTGTGGTTAATAAGCAAGTCAATAAAACTAAAAACGATTTACTTTGTATATTTATCATGGATAGATTTTATTTCTTTTGCATCGTTTAAGTCTAAACCTAGACTATCAGCTATTTCTTTTGCTTCAATAATATCTTCGACTGTTAAACTAGTACTATCTGATTCTTTTTTGAAAGAATTTTGTATGAAGATGCTACTTTCACTAATTCCTGGAATAGTAGTAGTTGAAATTTTCTTAAATGGATTGTATAAAAGTGAGCTTTCTTTCTTTTCCGCTGGAAAAAAATGGCTTTTCTCGTCGTAGGATTCAATTAATACTATACCAATACTTACAAAATAAGTCATTTTCAAAGCAGCAAAGAATAATCCAAAAAATTTATTCAATGGAGTTAAATTAATAGCTTTAACAACATTTTCAATTGCTTTTCCTGCAAAATAAACCATCGCACCTATTGCTAAAAAAGTAACAGTAAAAGAAATTACAGGTAAATATTGAGAAGTCCAGCCGAAAGTATCTTTTAACCATTTTGAAACAGCATCTGAAAAATGTATACCAGCATATAAACCAACCACTAAAGCCAATAATGTGAAAACTTCAATTATCAATCCATTCTTAAAGCCTTTGTAAGCTCCATATATAATTGGAATTAGAATTAAAATATCTATAAAATTCACGTTTGTTTTTTATGTAAAGTTAAAGTCAAATTAAATTATTGAATGAAAAAATATTAAATTTTCTGAACGTTGAATTGTTGTTATCCCAATTGAAGATTAAAACCAGCATCCAATTCAAATTTCCCCGTTTGAGGTTCAGGATTTCCAGGGATTAATAATCCTTTTATTTGACCTGTTTTTCCTTTTTGAATTAAATCTAATAATTGAGATTCAGTTAATTTTTTACCTAATAACTCAAATGGAATTTTGAAACCACATTCTTTGAAGTTCGAACAACCTAGTGCGGCTTTTCCTTTCATTAATTTGGCTGCTTTGCATTTTGGACAATCCAACGAATCTAATTCAACTTTTTCCTTTGGTTTTCTTGGAGCTCGTTCTACTTTTGGTTTTTCAACGACTGTACCCTCAGGAATGATTTGAATTACACGGCGGTGTGAATTGAAAATTACATCATCTGTTAATTCTCTGACCATTTGAAACAATTCTTGTTTGAATACATCTAATTGGTATTCTCCCTTTTCGATCAAACGTAATTTACGCTCCCAATCTCCCGTTAATTCAGCACTTTTTAATAATTCACTTTGAATGGTGTCAATTAAATCCATGCCAGTTGGAGTAGCTACAATATTTTTCTTTTTACGCTCGATGTAACGTCTACGGAACAAAGTCTCGAT
>CALPRR020000056.1 GCA_943326025.2 Candidatus Kuenenia stuttgartensis
AACAATTCAATTTAAAAGTAATTGCTGAAAACATAACCGTTGTAGAACGTTTCTTTGGATATGCGAATGCAATTGATATGTATTTCCGAATTGCTAAAGGGAAAATTGATTTAAATAGATTGCGTGAAATGGAGGAAAAGAATGGTATTTTAATCTATGATAAGAAAGTACCTGCTTTTTCTCAAAAAGAGTTGACTGAAAAAGATCCGAATGCAAAAATATTTGAGAAAAATGATACAATTATCATTGGAGATAATTACAAAAATATTCATTATCATATTTCGCGTTGTTGTAATCCGCTTCCTGGTGATGAGGTTTTTGGATTTCAAACAAACAATGAAGCAATTAAAATACATAGAAATACATGTCCAAATGCGATCCATTTAATGTCTAAAAACGCTGCAAGATGCGTGAAGGCAAAATGGAGAAAAGAAGACTTGACAGAACGTATTGCGGCAATTAAATTATATGGAATTGATAGTGTTGGTTTAGTAAATAAATTAACAGAAATCATTTCTAATCAGCACAATGTAGACATGAGATTTATTTCTTTTGAAACGAATGATGGAGTCTTTGAAGGTCGTATCAAAGTGCTAGTTTATGATACTGAACATTTAGAGCAATTAATGGGTAAATTCGAGCAAGTTGAAGGTGTTCAGCGTGTTGAACGTTGGGATATGAAAGATGCTGAGTAATTAAAATTAAATGTTTTTTAACTCGTTAAGTTTCGCTTTTTTTTTACCAATTGTATTTTTACTTTATTGGTTTGTTTGTTTTAAGAAAAGCTCTTATCAAAATTTACTGTTATTAATAGCGAGTTATTATTTCTATTCTTTTTGGGATTATAGATTTTTATTTCTGTTATTATTTTCTACATTACTAGATTATTTTTCAGGAATAAAAATTGGTCTTTCTACAAATCAAAAAAATAAAAAGTTTTGGTTAATACTTAGTATTGGAATTAATTTAGGTTTTTTAGGAGTATTTAAATACTACAATTTTTTTGCAATATCATTTCAAGAATTACTTAAACAGGTTGGTTTTGAAGTTGATATTTTGACTTTGAATGTAATACTTCCGGTAGGTATTTCATTTTACACATTTCACGGGTTATCCTATGTAATAGATATTTATTACGATCGAATTAAACCAGAAACTAAAATAGTTGATTATTCTCTTTTCGTTAGTTATTTTCCTCTATTGGTTGCTGGTCCAATTGAGCGCGCAACACATTTACTTCCGCAATTAAAAGTTACAAGGAAATTTAATTATGAAGTTGCAGTAAGTGGATTAAAGCAAATTCTTTGGGGTTTATTTAAGAAAGTCGTAATTGCTGATCAATGTGCAGTTTATGCTGATAATATTTTCAATAATTCAATTGATTATTCTGGAAGTTCATTGCTATTAGGAGGTATTTTCTTTGCTTTTCAAATTTATGGAGATTTTTCAGGTTATTCAGATATCGCCTTGGGAACTTCAAAATTATTTGGAATAGATTTATTGAAGAATTTTTCATATCCTTATTTTTCAAGAAACATAGCAGAGTTTTGGAGGAGATGGCATATTTCATTATCTTCTTGGTTTAGAGATTATTTATACATTCCATTAGGTGGAAGTAAGGTTAAGACTTGGAAGAAAATAAGAAATGTATTGATTATATTTTTAGTAAGTGGCTTTTGGCATGGAGCTAATTGGACTTTTATCTTTTGGGGATTATTAAATGCATTGTTTATTTTGCCTTCAATTTTAATGAAAACGAATAGAGTTTTTACGAATGTCGTTGCTGAAGGAAGATCTTTTCCTTCGTTCAGAGAACTTTTCAGTATGATTCTAACATTTTTATTATCAGTAATTGCCTGGATTTTCTTTCGATCTGAAAACATTGCAGATGCTTTTGATTATTTAAATAGAATGATTTTTACAGCTGATTTATTTAAATCTTCACCAGTTGCACTAAATGATATAATGCCTTATCTAACATTATTTATTCTAATTGAATGGATGGGTAGAGAGCGTAACTTTGCTTTAGAAAAATTTGGAATTATTTTGCCTAGAATAGTTCGTTGGTGCTTTTATATATTTCTAGTTTATAAAATATATTACTTCTCGGGAGAAGAACAGGAATTTATTTACTTTCAATTTTAGTATGAGAAAATTTTTAATTGAATCGTTTATTTTTTCAGTTTTAGTAATTATTACAATTACTTTCTTTGTTATGAGAGTAAATCATAAAATAAGAGATGGTCGCTTTTTTGAATTACCAAAGCATTCTTCAATGATAGTACTAGGTAATTCGCATCCTGAATGTGCATTGAATGATGCTTATATATCTGATTTTTCAAATTGTGCCCAATCAAGTGAAGCTTATTTTTATAATCATTTGAAATTAAGAGAGCTAATCGATGAAAATAAACAGTTAAAAACTGTTTTTATTGAGTTTTCAAATAGTCAGATTACTAAAAAAATAGATAATTATGTCTTTGGAGATGAATATTTGAATTGGCGTTTTTGTCGATTTAATCCTATGATGAAAGCTGAAGATTATCAATTTCTACTAAAACATAATCCTTTGAAAATATTAGAAGTTCAAAATATTGCCCTCAGAGAAAATACGGAGTATCTTAAAAAAGATTTACCCTATTATATTTCTGGCAGGTCATTAGGTGGATATTTACAGTTAAATTACAAACAAGTAGATTCAAGTTTAAAAGAAAAAACGAATTTGATTAATCTTCAAAAAATAATCAATGTAGAGTCAGATAAAAATTTATTCTATTTGAGAAAATGCATTAATCTTTGCAGACAACATAATATAAATGTTTATTTAATTCGATGTCCTCAACATCCTTTATTTGAAGATTGGTCAAATGAGAAATTGTTTCAGAAAACGCGATTAGAAAAGTTTAAGGATATAGAATTTTTAGATTTTGGAAAGTTGAAATTAAAGAAAGCTGAATATGCTGATCTTTCTCATTTAAATGTTGATGGGGCAAAGCATTTTTCAGTTTTTTTTGATTCTTTAGTTAAATCAAAAGTTTTGAGTAAGCAAGGAAAGCAGTTAATTATAGATGCTTCTTGGAATTAATTTATACTTATTGTGTAAGTTCTTTCCAAGTTTTAGGGCGTAATGCAGCATTCCATTTAAAATCTTGAATGAATTGTTCTTCAGTATTTAGTTGATTCATTGGGTAAAATACACCATCTGGCTTATCAAAATAAGTTATACCTTTTACTTCTCCACTATCTAAGTATACTCGAATATCACTTGAATATATTCGATTCATTCCCATTCGCTTAATAATAGTTGCTGTATCAGATTTTTCCGTGTTTTCAGGGAAGAAAACTGTTTTAGCATTTCCATTTACATCTGTTCTAATTAATTCATTATTTGTAAAGAATGCATGAATCATTTTCCCGCCAACTTGGTTGTAATACTTTCCAGAATCAATTTCCATTAAAACAGTTGCATGATTATATAAATTCACTTTCTCAATGATCGTATCTTTAAAAAGTACCTCCATAGAATCACTTTTTAATTCAGAATTTTGAGACCAAATAATTGGAGAATAATATAAATGCATTTTCCCATTTTTCAAGTCATACGCTAAACTGTCTGACATTGCTTGCATGTCGTTTTTAAAAAGCTTAACATGATGATATCCTTTCATTAGTTCAGCTTTTCCAGTTGAATCTTTTACTGTAAATAAAGTGTCAGCATGAATAAAAAGCGTGTCAATTGTAGAGCCAGTTTTGGATGAGTTTTCTAGAAACTTCAAGGCTAACGCTTTTTTTGTAAGATAAGATATGTTGGTTTTATCATTTGAATAGGCATAATTCCCTCGCAATTCCACTTTTTGAGTTGTATCAATAATGGTAACATTTCCTTTGCCAATCATGATCCCTTTTTGTGGTTGGTAGATTAAAGTATCACCCGTAATAATGTTATTTTCTTGTATGACTTTCGCTTTTTTGTAAAGTGTTCCATCTTCAGTTACAGTATTGTACCAACCCTTTTCGCAGTATATCTTTGTTTCTTTGTTTTTGATATTAGTTGGTCCATAAAATTGAACAATCTTTTTCTGATACATGTATTTCAATGTGTCAGTTGTCATTTTTAGTTCAGGTGCTTTATAGTTTACTTTACCACTGAAAATAAAGTTTTTAGCGTCAGTATACATATATGCGATACGACTTGTCAATACTTCATCTGAAGTAATGCTTTCTATTTTTCCGCCATATCGATAAATTGCTAATGCTTGTTTCGCATCGTATTCAACTGTATCAGATGTTAATTTATATTCTAAATCACGAACACGAACTTTACTCCATAGTTTAGCTTTTCTAGTTTTTCCATTGTAATACAATGAATCACAGAAAAGATTAATTTCTTCTTTTGTTACATGTACATTTCCATATGCTTTTACCTCGTTAGATTTATCGAAATAATGGGCAGAATCACAATACATTGTATTTCCTTGATAAGTAAAATTGACACCGCCAACTAAATAGTGAAATCCCAATTTTTCATTGTACCCCATTTTTTCAGCTCCTGGTAATAATTCAAGGACGTTGTTTTGACTGCTACCAAAATAGCTAAACAAAAAAATTGCGCCTAATGTAAGCGCAATTTTATGTATGTCAAAATGTTTTTTCAAACTTATATTTTTGTTTCTAATGTTTGTGTTCTATCTGGACCAACAGATACAATTGTAATAGGAACTTCCAAAATTCGTTCCAAATATGTAACGTAATCTTTTAATTCTTTTGGAGCATCGTTGTAAGATGTTAATTTAGTTAAATCTGTATTCCAAGCTTTCACCTCTTCTAAAACAGGAGTAACTTCAACATCGTTTACATCATAAGGGAAATAATCCATTTTCTCTCCATTGATAATATAGTGCGTACAAACGTTAATTGTTTCAAAACAATCTAAAACGTCTGATTTCATCATGTTCAATTCAGTTACACCATTAATCATGATTGCGTATTTCAATGCAGGAATATCAATCCAACCACATCTTCTTGCACGACCTGTAGTAGCTCCAAATTCAAATCCTTGTTTACGGATTAATTCACCAACTTCGTTATCTAATTCAGTAGGGAATGGTCCACTTCCAACTCTTGTACAATATGCTTTGAAGATACCTATTACATTTCCAATTTTAGAAGGAGCAATACCTAAACCTGTACACGTTCCAGCTGTAACAGTATTTGATGAAGTAACAAAAGGATATGTTCCGAAATCGATATCTAACATTGTTCCTTGCGCACCTTCAGCTAAGATTCTTTTACCTGCTTTTAAAGCATCATTTAAATAATGTTCGCTATCAACAGCATGTAAAGTTTTTAAAGTCTCGATACCTTCCATGAAAGGACCTTCTAATTCAGCTAAATTATATTCAAAACCTTCGAAGTGATTTAAAATATCAATGTGCTTATCAACTAAAGCCTTATATTTTTCATTGAAATTAGGAGAGAAAATATCACCAACTCTTAAACCATTACGACCTGTTTTATCCATGTAAGTAGGACCGATTCCTTTTAAAGTAGAACCGATTTTGTTTTTCCCTTTCGCAGTTTCTGATGCAGCGTCTAACAAACGGTGTGTTGGTAAGATTAAGTGTGCTTTTTTAGAAATTACTAATCTATTTTTGTAGTCAATATTGAAAGGAATTAATTTTTCCAATTCTTTTTGAAACAAAACAGGGTCTATAACAACACCATTTCCAATTAGGTTTTTTACACCTTCTCTAAAAATTCCAGAAGGAATAGTATTTAATACATGTTTAATTCCTTCGAATTCTAAAGTGTGCCCAGCATTTGGTCCACCTTGGAAACGAGCAATAATATCATATTTAGGTGTTAATACATCGACGATTTTACCCTTTCCTTCGTCTCCCCATTGTAATCCTAATAATACGTCTACTTTCATCTTTTTACTTCTTAAAATGATTTACAGCCTCTTCTTCAGAGATATAAATCGTATAAATTTCGTTTAACTTTGTTATTTTGAATAGGCTCTCAATATTTCCAGAAACATTACAAATTATTAAATCACCATTATGGATTCTTGTTTTTGTAAGCGTTTTCATGAAAAAGTTTATTCCTGTTGAATTGATATGTG
The DNA here is from genome assembly GCA_943326025.2 of Candidatus Kuenenia stuttgartensis. GTDB lineage: Bacteria > Bacteroidota > Bacteroidia > Flavobacteriales_D > Crocinitomicaceae > CAIUKX01. Next base: position 6,125 of record CALPRR020000056.1, read on the forward strand.
ATAATTTGGCACAATTGAATATCAGTTTTGAATTTTTTTCTTCAATGTGCTTATTAATTTTTTGGATGGCATCTAAAATGTTTTCATCCGAAAGTATTTTACCAGAAATACTCATAATCGAAACATCATTTTGCTCTTTAATTTCAAAAGTAAAACTCATTTCTTTTTGTTTTTAATACCGTAAAAGTACAATGAATGGTGATGTATTGTAATTCCAAAAACTTCTTCAATTGTTGCTTTAATTGATTGGATTCTAGGATCACAAAACTCAATTAACTCTCCAGTATCTGTACAAACAATATGGTCATGTTGTTTAGATCCATGGGATTTCTCGAATTGAGCTATATTTTTACCAAATTGATGTTTTTGCACCAAATTACAAGCTAAAAGTAAATCAATTGTATTGTATAGAGTTGCTCTAGAAACGCGATAGTTTTGATTTTTCATCTTAATATATAGAGATTCAATATCAAAATGACCTTGGTAATCATATATTTCAGCAAGTATAGCAAAGCGTTCAGGAGTTTTCCTGTGACCGTTTTGCTCCAAATATGAAGCGAAAATATCTTTAACAGTTGATTGTAATTCCTGTGTAACCATTAATTCCATTCGTAAAGGCGCAAAATTAGTTATTTATTTTAGATTGCAAATAGGTATTATGGATTATTTCAATTGATTTTCAACAGTCTGTTAACAACTCATCTGTAAGAGGAATTTAGTTGTTGTAAAACAGTCAGTTAACGAAATATTCTTATGGTTAAGTTGAAGATTAAAAAATGAAATTATGTCCTAATTTTTATTTGTTTTAATCAATGTTATTTTCAATGAAATCAATCAATGAATGTATGACTTTGATATGAATTTCTTGAGCTCGATCTGCAAAATTTGAATAAGGGGCACGAATTTCAACATCGCATAAATTTGCCATTTTACCACCATCTTTACCCGTTAATCCGATTACTTTCATTCCAATTTTTTTTGCAGCTTCAATAGCGAATAAAACATTTTTTGAATTTCCAGATGTAGAGATAGCAAGTAAAACATCACCTTCTTTTCCTAAAGCTTCCAAATAGCGCGAAAACACAAAATCGTAACCGAAGTCATTTGAAACACAAGACATGTGACTGTTGTCAGAAATAGATATTGCTGGTAAAGCTCGTCGGTTTTCTCTGTAACGACCAGTTAATTCTTCTGCAAAATGCATTGCATCACACATTGAGCCTCCATTACCACAACTTAATATTTTTCCACCATTATTAATTGAATTAGCCATAATAATTCCAGCTTTTTCAATTGTCGCAAAATTTTCTGAATTGTTAAATTTTTGCAAAATTTCTTGTGCTTCTAAAAAATGGTCTGCTATTTGTTTTGTACTCATGGAAATCGAATTTCGTCAAAAATAAAAAAAATCAAGTTGGTAATAGACGATTTTCGATGAAATGTTTTATATTTGAATCGGAGATGCCTCCAAAAAAAAAATAATTATGAAAAAAAGTTTATTAATTCTTGCTCTACTATTTTTAGGATTTAATTCTTATTCTCAATCAGACTGTTTTAAAAAATTAGAAGAAGCTTTTACTAAAAGAGGTGCATTAACGGTTGCTGATGCAATGCACGATAATGTTATCATTAGTTTTTTTAATGCAGATGGTACTGTAAGTTGTGTTTCAGGAAAGGCAAGAGTTGAGAATGGAACTATTGTTTCTATCTTATTGAGATATGCTGATAATACAACAGAGTATTATGAGAAAGATTTTAAAAATGCTAAAAAACAAAAGCCAACTATCTCAAATGGTATTTCAGAAATGGCATTTTCATCTGATGGAGAAAAGTTTAGAGTTGTATTTATTGATAAATTAAAACCAAAGCAAAAAGTTTTGAAAGAAGCTGCTTTGCCAGATGATTTATAAAATATTAAAGTAAAAATCAAAGATTTTAAGGTGTCTGAGCGAAGTCGAAGACACCTTTTTTATTGCCTAATAATTTTACCATCTTCCATTTCAATGATCCGATCTGATTTATGAGCAAATTCACCGTCATGTGTCACTATTAAGAGTGTTTGTTTCTCTTCAATGGCTAATTCCTTAAATACATCAAAAACAATTTGACTATTTTTCTTATCTAGATTCCCAGTAGGTTCATCCCCCATGATTATCACTGGGTCATTAATTAAAGCTCTAGCAATTGCAACTCTTTGTTTTTGACCTCCTGAAAGTTGATTTGGCATTTTTAACGCTTCATTTTCAATTCCGAGTATTTTTAATTTTTCCATTGCTCGAAATTCGACTTCTTTTGGAGAATATTTACCCAATTTCAATCCTGGAAGCATTACGTTTTTTAAAACTGAAAATTCATTTAATAAATAATGAAATTGAAAGACAAAGCCAATTTTTTCATTTCGTACTTTTGCTAATTCAGCTTCTTTTTTATTTTTCATACTGATTTGGTCAATCAATAATTCTCCTTCATAATCGGTATCCATCGTTGAAAGGATGTAAAGTAAAGTAGATTTGCCACATCCTGATTTACCAATCACTGAAACAAATTCACCTTTATTGACACTGAAATTTATTTCATTTAAGACCTTTATTGTAATTGGATCATGAAAGCTTTTCTCAATGTTCTTTGCTTGTAAAACTATTTCACTCATCTTATTTTCCTCTAATGATTATGACTGGATCTATTTTACTCGCTTTTTTTGCCGGAAAATAGCCTGCTAAATAAGTTGTAATAATTGAAAAAAGTGTTCCTATCAAATAGAATTTTAAATCGTAATTTACTGGAAATGTTTTAACTGTTGGGATTGCTGCAGTGTTGAAGGGCAAATTATCAATAATGAATGAAAAAACAAATCCAAAGATTAATCCAAATAATCCTCCAACAATACCAATAGAAAGTGCAATCAAAATAAACACTTTTTGAACTTCTTTTCCTGAAAAACCAGTAGCTTTTAATATTGCTATTGAATCCATTTTTTCAAAAATCATCATGTTTAAGATATTGTAAATTCCAAATCCAGCAACAATTAGTAAAGTAATACCAACGGCATAAGAAATTAAAGTTCGAATATCACTTCCAGTTTCGAATTGAGAATTTGCAGTTTGAATATCTATTGCATCGACTTCAAAAATGGAACCGAATTCACGTGCCATTTCAGGAGCTTGGTTAATATCGTTTAATTTGATTTGAATATCTGTGATGTAATTATTCGTTTTGCCAAGAATTTTCTGTGCTGTGCTTATAGAAGCATAACTTTGAACCTTATCTATGTCTTGAAGTCCAGATTGAAAGTAACCTACAACTTTTAACTGCATTCGTTCACCTTTAGCAGAAGTTACTTGTATTACATCTCCGATTTCAGCTAACATCTTTTCCGCTGCAACTTTTCCAAGGATTATGCTATTTGGGACATTTTTTAAATCGATATAATTTCCACCTACAACATATTCACTGAATTTAAATAATCTATTTTCAGCTTCTACATCAATTCCACTAATTGTTCCTGTCATGTCAATTGCACCAACATTATAAAATACTTGAGCGGCAATTTTTGGTGAAATACCAAGTATTCGTTTGTCCTTTTTCAGGGTGCTCATAATAGATGCATTGTTGTAAATTTCTAATCGCCCACCATTTGGTTTAATAGATTCAACAAAGTTATGAGATGACTTATAATTAGGATCTTTATCAATCGGTTGAATTTTTGTTGGTTTTATTTCATTATACAAACGAATATGAGGAGTTCTATTTAGGATTAATGAATCCAATAAATCATTTAGACCATTCATAAAACCTAATAGAGTAACAAACATTGTTATGCTGAACACAACGCCAACTGCTGCAACAAGAGTTTGTTTCCATCTTGCTAACATAAGTGCTTTGGCAATACTAAATATAAGTTTAGTGTTCATTTAATTTGCAGGTATTATAATCTTATCAGTTTTAGCTATTCCACTTATAACTTCCACTTTTTCGTAATCCTTTAATCCGATTTTAATGTATTTTTTTTCGCCATTTTCTAAAACGACATATTGGTCATTAATCAAGTATTTTCTTGGGATTGTAAGAATATTCGGTTTCGTTTTTATCACAATATTCGCTTCTAACGTTAAGTTGGGATATAAAACGGGAGGTTGATTAATAAAAGCAGCTTCAATTGTAAATGTTTTAGATCGTTCATTCATAATCGGATCAATTTTAGAAACAACTGCTTCAAATGTTTGACCTTTGTAACTATCTAATGATACAACAATTTTTAATCCTTTTTTTATTTTAATAATATCATATTCATCAACCTCCATAACAATTTTAAATGCTTTTGCATCACCAATTATCGCTAATGGAGTTTGTGTATTGACCATTTCTCCTTTCTTTTTCAAAATGCTATAAACTCGACCTTTTATATCACTTGTTATAAAAAAATCATTTTCTAATTCTTGAGTTAATTTAACATTGTTCTTTGATTGCTTATCTGTCAGGTTTAATTGTTTCTTTAAATCAATATATTTTAATTGATTCGAAAGGTAATTTGTTTTTGAACTTTGATAAACTAATTCACTTTGTTCTAATTGAGAAGAAGAAATAGCTTCTTTACTGTACAAGATTTTTTGACGACTAAATGAAATAGAGTCATTCAACATCTTGTTTTTAGCTAATTCAATCGCTAATTTTAAATCATTTAATTTTGAATTATTTGAATTTATATCCGAAAATTCAGCATTTAATTCAGCATTTTCTCTATTAATTCTGGAAGATTCATTGAAAATAGAAAACAATTTAGTTTTAGCATCTACAACATCTCCTTCAGCAACATTTATACTACTAATTATTCCATTAACTGATGCAAATACTTGGTATTGATCAATGCTTTCAACAGAACCAGAAGCATAAACAGATTCAGTAATTGTTTCTATTGTTGGCAATGTGCTTTCTGGTTTTTTTTCACAAGCGAATAATATTAAACTTGCTGAAATATAGATTAATAACTTTTTCATGAGGTAAAGTTAAATATTAAAAAATGGAAAAAATATGATATAATTTATCTTTTTAAACTTTATGAAAAATAGTTGCACTCGCTTGTGCTGTTGGCATGATTACTAAATCATTAATTGTTACATGTGAAGGTCGGGAAGCTACAAAATAAATAGTTTCCGCAATATCATTCGCTAATAGAGGTTCAAAACCATCGTATACACTTTTCGCAATTTTTTCATCGCCTTTAAAACGAACAATGGAGAATTCAGTATCTGCGGCTCCTGGAGCAATATTTGTTACTTTAACATTGTCATGAACTAAATCCATACGCATACCTTGAGATAATGCATCTACAGCGTGTTTGGTTGCGCAATAGACATTTCCTCCAGGATAAACTTCCTTACCAGCAATACTTGCAATATTAAAAATGTGTCCTTTTTTATTTGATTTTAAAATCGGAATTATTGCTTTTGAGACATATAACAACCCTTTGATGTTTGTATCAATCATTCTTTCCCAATCATCAACAATTCCATCTTCTAGAGGACCTCGACCGACAGCAAGTCCGGCATTATTAATTAAAATTTCAATGGAATTTTGGACTTCAATATCTAAGGTCTGAAAAGCAGTATTAACTTCATCTAAATTTCTAACATCAAAAACTTTTGAAATCACATCAATATTAAATTTAGAGCTTAATTCCTCTTTTAATTGATTTAAACGATCTTCTCTTCGCCCTGTTATTATTAAGTTCCAATTGTTTTGTGCAAAGATTCTTGCACATGCTTCACCAAATCCCGAAGTTGCTCCTGTTATGATAATGTATTTACTCATTGAAAATTCTTTTGTTGTTAAATTTTATTATTATTATCGATACTAAAATCAAAGCCAACTGTGCAGGAAATCTTAATCTAACTAATAAACCTGTAATTGGTGTAGTCCAACCAATTAGAAGTAAAAGCACAAAAGCAAATAAACAAAGAGCAATAACGATCTGTTTTTCAGTTATGTTTAATTTCCTAAAGTTAAATATTGAAAATAGAAAGAAGAAGGTAATAGCAATCATTTCAATAAAGCTTATTTTTTGTAAAAGTCCTTGATTGTTAAACTCAAAAGGTCTGAAACAAGCATTAATAAGTGCTTCAGGAATATTTAATATAAGTTGTTTAAATGAATCATTGACTCGAGTAACTTCAAAAAAGCTATTAGATTTTGGCATTATTATCTTTTGTTTCCAAATTTTATTTGTTGGATATATATATGTTAGAATCGGATTTTTACGTGGCCTTGTTCGATCATATAGGTATACATATGACGGAGCAATTAGTTTTGCTTTGTTTTTGAATAATTTTAAGTTTTTATAATTTTCGGGAGTAAAATAATAGGTATGTTTTTTATCTTCTAAATGAATTCCCCCTTCACCAACATTTATTAAATCTAATTGCTTTTTAGTGATGTTTTTCGTTAATTTATTTTGGAAGGGTTTAAAAAGAAATAAGGTTAATATTAGAATTCCAATAATTGAGGATGACCAAACAATTTTATTTTTATTAAAAAAAGATGCTATATATATAAACGCAAATGTTGGAATAAGACATAGTAAGATATATGTTTTAAAAAAGATTAAAATGATAATTCCAATTGATAAATTGATAATAGTCTTTTTTCTTGAGTTATTACATAGGATTGCATTTACAATAAAACCTAATCCAACTAATATGAATGATTCTTTAAGTATTCCAGAAGTCCAGAATAATAA
>CALPRR020000057.1 GCA_943326025.2 Candidatus Kuenenia stuttgartensis
AATATGGTACAAAGATTAGTATGGCAGCAGCTGGAAATTGTTACGAAAACGCATTAGCAGAAAGAATAAATGGAATCTTAAAACATGAATTCAATTTAAATGCTAAATTTGAAAACCTAAAGCATGTTAGAAAGGCTTTAGAACAAGCCTTAAAAGTGTATAATGAAAAAAGACCCAATTGGGCCTTACTTTTAAAAGTTCCTAATGAAGTGTTTTTTGCGGCATAAAGGAATTATTAGTAGAAACAACTGTCTACTTATTTCAGGACATTACACTGATTACTTTTATCTATTGACTTACCTCTAAAAACTATTGACTAATCTAAATCAACTATTGACCAAAAACTATTATATTTGTGCATATGATTACTGTAAAGGAAATACTGGCTCCGATTGAAATAGAAATGAGCGAATTTGAAGTTCGTTTTCGCGAAAGCATGAAGTCGAAAGTTCCTTTATTGGATAAAATCACTCATTATATTATTAAGCGAAAAGGTAAACAAGTTAGACCAATGTTCTTATTTTTAACTGCAAAAATGCTTGGTAAGGTTAATGACAATACATATACAGCTGCTTCATTAGTCGAATTATTACACACTGCTTCTTTGGTTCACGATGATGTAGTAGATGATGCAAATGAGAGACGAGGTTTCTTTTCTGTAAATGCATTATGGAAAAATAAAATAGCTGTTTTAGTTGGTGATTTTATGTTGTCTCGAGTGCTTTTGCTTTCGATTGAAAAAAATAACATTCGCCTTTTGGAAATTGTAGCTAGAGCTGTTCGAGAAATGAGTGAAGGTGAATTATTACAAATTGAAAAAGCAAGAAATTTAGATATCACAGAAGAAGTTTATTTTGATGTTATTCGACAAAAAACTGCTTCTTTGATTGCTACTGTTTGCGAAGCTGCCGCTTCATCAGTGGATAGAGAAGATCAGGCAGCAAATATGCGTCAATTTGGAGAGTTAGTTGGTTTGGCTTTTCAAATCAAAGATGATATTTTTGATTATGGTGCTTCAGATAAAATAGGAAAACCAACTGGTTTAGATATTCGTGAACGTAAAATGACACTCCCATTAATTCATACGCTTTCAGTTTGTGACAAACCTACTAGAAAGGAATTGATTAACATTATTAAAAATCACAATGAAGATCCTAAAAAAGTGAATATTGCTGTCAATTTAGTAATACAAAACGGTGGAATTGATTATGCGTACAAACGTATGATGGAAATTAAAAACCAAGCACTAGAATTGTTAAAAGAAATACCAGAAAATGATGCAAAAAATGCATTGATTGGATTGGTAGAATTCACTGTACAAAGAGAAAATTGAAATTTTATTATGAAGAAATTTGCATACCTATTTAGTTTGCTGGTTTTGGTTGTAGCTTGTGGTGAACAAGAAAATGAAAAAGAAAAACCAAAAAAAGTAGAAGTTGAAAATCTGATTGAAATAAAAGATGGGATTTATAAAGAATTTTATCCAGGTAAAAAAGAAGTTAGGATTACTGGACCTGTTGGTGACAATAATGTCAGAGAAGGAAAATGGACTTTTTTAGCGAAAAATGGAACAGAAATGTCTATTTGCTTTTATTTAAACGGTAAAAAAAATGGCCATTCAATAGTAAAACATTCGAACGGTGCTGTTAGTTATGTTGGAGAATACAGCAACGATAAACAAATTGGTATTTGGGAGTTTTACGATGAAAAAGGTAAATTAATCAATACAACTGATTACGGGCAACCGAAAGAATAAAAATGGCAAAAATTCCCCCACATATAATTGATGAAATTATTCAGACTGCTCGAATTGAGGAAGTCATTGGGGAATTTGTGAATTTAAAAAGAGCTGGTTCAAACTTAAAAGGTTTAAGTCCTTTTACAGATGAAAAATCTCCTTCTTTTATGGTATCACCTGCCAAACAAATTTTTAAATGTTTTTCTACAAGCAAAGGAGGAAATGTTGTCTCTTTTTTAATGGAGAAAGAACATTTTTCCTATCCTGAAGCTTTACGATGGCTAGCTGATAAATACAGCATTCAACTTCCAGAAGAAGCCCCAGCATCTGCAGAAGAATTAGAAGCAATTTCAGAACGTGAAAGTTTACACATCATCAATGAATTTGCAAAGGAATATTTCATGAAATCGATGCATGAAACGGATGAAGGAAAAGCTATTGCCGTTTCGTATTTCGAAGAACGTGGATTTCGATTGGATATCATTAAAAAATTTCAATTAGGCTATTGCTTAAATACTGGAACAGATTTCACAAAAGCAGCTATAGATAAAGGATATAAATTAGAATATTTAGAAAAAGTAGGACTTGTAAAATCTAAAGAAGATCGTCAATTTGATTTCTTTAGAGGTCGAGTTATGTTCCCTATTCACAGTGTTTCTGGAAGAACATTAGGTTTTGGTGGTCGAACGCTGATCACAGATAAAAAAATAGCTAAATACTTCAACTCTCCTGAAAGTATTATCTATAACAAAAGTGAAATCTTATACGGACTTTACTTTTCAAAAGGAGATATCATTAAGTATGATAATTGTTTCTTGTGTGAGGGATATACGGATGTTATCAGTATGTATCAAGCAGGAATTCAAAATGTTGTTGCTTCTTCCGGTACCTCTTTAACAAAAGATCAAATTAAATTAATTCGCCGTTATACTCAAAACATTACAATTCTTTACGATGGCGATGCTGCTGGTATTAAAGCATCTTTCAGAGGTATCGATTTGATTCTTCAAGAAGGAATGAATGTAAAAGTTGTTTTATTTCCTGAAGGTGAAGATCCTGATTCATATTCTAAAAGTGTTAGTACTTCTGAATTAGAAAGATACATCAAGGAACATACACAAGATTTCGTATCATTTAAAACCGATATTTTATTAAAAGATGGTGGAAATGATCCGATAAAAAGAGCTGATTTAGTGCGTGAAATAGTTCATTCAGTTTCTTTGATTCCTGATCAAATTACACGTTCAATTTATACACAAGAAATTGCAAAACAGTTTGACTTAAGTGAACAAATTGTTACGAATGAATTGAATAAAAGTAGAAATACTGCTGCTGTTAAACAACTTCAAGAACAAGAAAGACAACCTATTCAACAACAGAATTTTCAGCCTGATCCTAGTAATGACTTTCAGGAAATTCCTCAACCTGTTCAAAAAAATAATGTTCCAACTTTTGATCACAATGAATTTGATTTGATTCGTAAAATGATTAAGTATGGTCAATATGAAATTGAAACGGAACAATTTGATGAAAATAATGAGAAAATAAAAATTAAAACGAGTGTCGTTGAATTAATTTGTCATGAATTAGATCGCGATGAATTGTTGTTTTTCACACCATTATACAATAAAATTCATCAATTGATTGTTGAAGGATTGGATCAAAACATTTTTTACAAACCAAGTCATTTCCTAAAATTAGAAGATCAAGAAATTATACGATTTGTAACTGATATTGAAACAGAACTAAATGAAGTTAGCCCAAATTGGTTAATCAAACACAACATTCACACTAACACAGAATTAGATAAACTTCAAAATGCAATCTTACATTCAATTTACAATTTTAAATTGGGAAAAATAGACCAAAGAATTAAGAAAATTGAAACTGCTTTAGAAACACTTGACATTGAAAATGAAAATGACAAGTTAGCGGATTTAATATCAGAAAAAATTGCTTTGGATAATGTAAAAATTGTATTTTCGGAAAAATTAGGAAGAATAATAGGATAAAAATATGTTAAGCGCAACGTTATTTTCTTTAGGACCTTACAAAGTATGTTTGTTGAACTTATTCCTCATTACTTTAATTGTTTTTGCTTCTGTAGGACTTCGAAGAATTTTTCATCGCTTGTTAAAACGCTACTTAACACAAGCAAATATTAGAATGGAGGGGCAAAGAACTACTTGGCTTCGCTTAATAAGTCAAAGCGTATATATTCTTGCTGTTTATATTGGAGTTTGGAGTTTTAATTTCAATAATGAAGATGTTACCCTTACTGATTTATTAAACTTTAATTTGATTACAAGCAAAAAATTTCATTTATCATTTTACCATGTAATAATCATTTTTGTTATTTTCTTTGGAGCTAGAATTGTTTTAAATGTTGTTAAATTATACATCAATAGAAAATTTAAAGAGAAAAATAACATTGATCAAGGTTCAGAATTTGTCTACACTCAACTAGCTAAATATGTGATCTACATGTTTGCGATTTTCTTAAGTCTTCAAGCTTTAGAAGTTAAAATTGAAAACATACTTTTAGGTTCTACAGGTATTTTAGTAGGTTTAGGTCTTGGACTTCAAGACCTATTTAAAGATATTATTTCGGGCATTATATTATTATTTGAAGGAAATATAAGAGTTGGAGATGTTATTGAATTAGGAAATAAAACTTCAGAGAAAGAATCAATTGTTGCTAAAATTCTAAAAATCAATGTTAGAACAACTCAAATTCAAACGAGAGATGGAAATGTATTGATTATGCCGAATGTAAAATTGACACAAGAATTTGTAGAAAACTGGTCACATGGATCTGAATTAACTCGATTTATTATAAATACCACAGTCGCTTTTGGTTCTGACACAGAATTAGTATCAAGATTATTACGTCAAGCTGCTATGAGTCATCCTAAAGTTAAAAAAACACAACCAGTAGAAGTTCGATTGGCAAATTTTGGTGAAAATGGAATGGAATTAGAACTTGTGTTTTGGGCGGATCAAAGTTGGGATATAAGCTTTTATAAATCTGATATTCGTTTTGAAATCGATCGTTTATTTAGAGAGTATCAAATCGTAATTCCTTTTCAACAAAGAGATATTCACATTATTGACAAGAATAAATATAGAGATTAATTAACTTAAAAATGAATTAGTCCAAACTTCTCTTTTTTACCATAAATCATAAACAAAATCATTTCATTTTTACTGTAATCTACAGTAAATAATTTTGGAATTGAAATTGCCTTTGTTTCTTTTACATTCAAAAAGGAGGTTCGATTTATGTCTCCTGATTTCAAATCCACCTCCACTTTAGCAACAGTACTTGATTTTTTAGTAAAACTTGCTGCGTAATTATTGTTACTATTCCAAGTACCATCTTCATTGTAATTTTTTATATGATCATTAAAGAAGATGACTAAATGATCATTATTGATATAACTTCCGATAGAACTAAAATAACCGTAATCATTTGTCGAAATTTGAGTTTTAGGAATCTTCTTTACCCATTCAAAAACACCTGAATTACTAATTTTATAACTTACAATATCGTTGTAGTGATAATAATAAGTTGTCCTTGAATAACCTCTTGGATCTGTGTAAGTCACAACATTCATATAATATTGCTCCAACATCCCTATTATACTTCCGTCTGAAAGCGTATTCATCTCTTTGATCTCGTAGTTATACAATTCTGGTGAACCTTTGCCTTTTTCTTCATTTCGTTCAGCACGATCTTTTTGTCTATCAGTCCAATCTTGCGTAATAAAATCCTTATCAAACTCCTGAAATCCTGAATTTATAATCTCTTTCTTATCAAAGTTTAAACGAAAATAGAAAACACCTTTTATCCCTTGTTCTTTTTTAGCCTTATCACCAAACAATCCTGAAAATGTCATGATGCGATCATTATCAGATGAAAACGTCATATCGGTTATCCTCTTCCCTTCCAAATCTAATTCATATTCCTCTAAACCAGATGAAGTTACGTGCATCAATAAAATTTTAGAAAGTGTTGTATTATCTTTAAATAGACGTTTTTTTTCCTCTTCTTTAAATAGTTTAACAGAAATGAAATAATCACCCGTATTCGATAAATAACGTTTATCAACAAGTGCTTCACTTTTCAGATAAGGCAATTCATATTCTCCTTGCGCTATCATTTCAAAGTCTTTGGTGAATATTCTGTATCCAAAACGTTCGTTTTCATCCTTCGTTCCAGGAACATCATATTCTACACAAAAGAAATCGCTGTTTTTTGAAAATAAAAAATTATAATATCCCCTACTCTTCCAACCGCTTTTTGGTGTAGTATATTCAGAGAGTTTTATTGGATCTTCAACTGGCTTACATTCTTGACTGTACTTTTGAGCATACAGAATTTTTTTATCACCTACCTTATCCATCAAAATAGCGTAAGGTGCATTATTGATCATGCATACGTATTCAATTGTTGCTGTACTATTTTCAACTGCAGCTTTAATTTTCCCTGTTTTTTGTAAGAGAAAATTTTCATGATGACTAAAATAATTTGAACCTAATAAAGCTCCGCCTTGAAATCGAATAGTATAAAAATCTGAACCAGAATTTGGTAAAATTTTATTTACCTGACCTTTTGTTTTAATCAATTGACTCCACTCTATCATTTCCTGAGAACTAGAAAAGAAAGCAATACTTAATACCAAGAAAAAAACAAAAAATCTCATTTAAAATTATTTAACCAACTGAATACCTGTATAATTACTTGGTGTAATTGCTTTTAATTCTGTTTTGATTTCAATAGAAACTGGCAATGTATCTACAAATTCATGAACTGTTACTTGTGTTACCGCTTCATTTTTACGTGTCAATCCTTTTAAAGCTTCGTAAGGCTTTGGAAAACCTTCTCTTCTTAAAATCGTTTGAATCGCTTCAGCTACAACCGCCCAATTGTTTTCTAATTCTTTTTCAATTGCACTTTCGTTTAATAACAATTTATCTAATCCTTGTAATGTAGATTTAAAAGCAATTAATGTATGAGCAAAAGGCATTCCTATTGAACGCAATACTGTTGAATCTGTCAAATCTCTCTGTAATCTTGATACAGGTAATTTAGATGCCAAATGTTCCAAAATTGCATTCGCTAAACCAATGTTTCCTTCTGAATTTTCAAAATCAATTGGATTTACTTTATGAGGCATAGCTGAAGAACCTACTTCTCCTTCTTTCAATCGTTGTTTGAAATATTCCATTGAAATGTATGTCCACATATCACGATCTAAATCTAATACAATCGTATTGATACGTTTCATAGCATCAAATAATGCAGCAATATTATCGTAATGATCAATTTGTGTTGTCGTTTGGCTTCTATCTAAACCTAAACGATTGTTTACAAAATCGTTTGCAAAAGAAACCCAATCATGATTTGGGAACGCAACAAAATGAGCATTAAAATTCCCAGTAGCTCCACCAAATTTCGCGGAAAAAGGAATATTTTTTAAGATATCAATTTGTTTTTGTAAACGTTCAGAAAAAACTTGAATCTCTTTCCCTAAACGCGTTGGAGAAGCTGGTTGACCATGCGTTCTAGCCAACATTGGTATATCTTTCCATTCAGATTGAATTGTAGTTAGTTTTGTAACCAATTTGTTTACAAATGGCAAATATACTTGTTCAATCGCTTCTTTTAAAGAAAGAGGGATTGAAGTATTATTGATATCTTGAGAAGTTAATCCAAAATGGATAAATTCTAAATATTTTTCTAATCCTAAAGCAGTCATTTTCTCTTTCAAAAAATATTCAACCGCTTTCACATCATGATTTGTAACCTTTTCAGTGTCTTTGATCCATAAAGCATCCTCTTCTGAGAAATTAGTACACAATGCTCTCAAATCAGCATATTTTTCTTTTGGAAAATCACTTAAAGGTTCGATTCCTGCATCAACTAAAGCAATAAAATATTCTACCTCTACAATAACACGGTATTTAAACAAACCAAACTCAGAAAAAAATGGTTGTAATTCTTGTGTTTTTGAATGGTATCTTCCATCTACTGGAGAAATTGCTGTAAGTGCGTTTAAAATCATTATTTAAGTATTAATTTGTCTAACTATTCGGATGAAAAACATTCTGTATTTTTCAAAAAATAAAGGTCAAATATAGTAATTCCATATGAACTTTATATTAGATTATGGATAAAGTTAAAGATCAATTTTATCAACAAAATTGATTAAGTTTTAAAGATTTCGGAGGTATTATTCATTTATTTGTATCTTTATTTCCAAAATCAAATATTGTTATAATTATCATATGTATTTAAGATTACTTTTCGGTTTATTTATCGCTATTATTTCATTTAATGCAAGTGCTTACAATAGTTCTTCAATTACACCTCCTGATTCTACTACTAAACTATTAGATAAAGCTGGTGCGATGCTTCTAGTTGATGAAGGAAGAGCATTGTTTGATGAAGGAAAAGTGAAAGACGCATTAAACCTTTTTAGAGAAGCTGCAGCAAAAGACCCTTATAACTGGAAACCTACCTACTGGATTTCTAGCTGTCACTTACATATGTCTAACTTTGGATTTGCTTTAAAATATGCTAAAGAATCACTACATACTGATCCAGAAAATATTGACAAAGAAGTTTATGAAATTATCGGACAAAGTTTTCACAATGTTGGACAGGTTGATTCTGCGCTTATTTACTACAACAAATGTTTAACACAATTATCAAAAACAAGAATTAAGGAATTAAAAATCAACGAAAAAATTGAGCAATGTAATTTTGTTAATGCAGAAAAAGCAGCTGGAAAAAAATCATTACGTTCTAAATTACAAGGAGAAGTAAATTCTGGTTTTAACGAATATGCGCCAATCTTATCAAAAGGTGGAAAAGAAATCTATTTTACTTCTAGAAGAAATAACACTAAAGGAGGTAAAACAAATTTAGAAGATGATCAAGAGTTTTTTGAAGATATTTATCGTGCTGAATGGAATGGTGATGATCAAAAATGGGATAGTATCACTAATGATATTGACCGTATCAACTCGGAAGGACATGATGCGATTACTTGGATTGCTCCAAATGGATTAATGGCTTATATGACGATGAATACTTCTATGTTAGAATCTAAAAAGAATAGAACTTCTAGTGCAGAAATTTGCGAAATTACTTTCACGGATAAAGGAAAATGGTCAACTCCAAAAATCATTAAAAATAAAACAATCAACACTTCATTTTTTGAAAGTGGAGCAACTTTGACAGCTGATGGAAATACAATGTATTTTGTTTCAGATCGTAACTTAAAAAACTCAACTGATTTATACGTAGTTCAAAAAGTTGGTAAAAAATGGGGTGATGCTATCGCGTTATCTGATAGTATCAATTCTAAAGGAAGAGAAACGACTCCATTTATCTCAGCTGACGGAAGATTCTTATTCTTCAGTTCTGACGGTCATCCAGGAATGGGAGGTTTAGATGTTTTTGTTTCAGAAAACGTAGGAGAAAATGTTTGGACAAAACCAGTAAATCTTGGTCTTATGGTCAATACTGTAAACAACGATTCTCATTTCCAATACTACCCAGAAATGAAAAAAGCTATCTTAGCTGGTTCTGAAGTTATCGGTCAAAAATCAAGCATAGACATTTACGAGGTAGACATGAGTAGTTTTTCTTATCCCAAGAGATAAGTATTAATAAGTTCAATTTTTCTTCTGTACATTTTTTTATTTGTCAATTATACTTTTAGCAGTTTTTTTCTCTACTTTAAAAAAAAACTTACAATTCAAGATAAAATAAAAAACTCAATAATTATCGTTAGCCTTCATTTACAATGATTTGCTAAAAAATAGATTATTTCAATAGGACTTCAAATTCAGCTTTGCTAGCAAATTATTATTAAGATTTACAAACTCTCCAATATATTCTCATTAACATGCCCGTTGGTAGCTAAAAACTGAACAAAGCGTTTTAATTTCAACTTAATCTCTTTTGGATCCCAATCCGTCAATCCTTCCCATTTGACGTGCAATAAGAACTTTTTATTCGCATTGGAAACCGTTATTTCTTCAAATGAAAGATGATCGGTAAAATCTTTGATATGCTTAACAAAAAGAGTAGCCACACGATAATGACCACTGATTGCCCCAGTTGACATTTTATCTTCTTCCAATTGCAGTTTAAAAACTTCAATCAATTCAGTTAATTCCTGAATAAAGGATTCTTTTTGATCCCAGAAGGCCTGATCTGTTTTTGTTGGTTTCATTTTATTTAGTTAATAATGTAAAGTTAAAAGTGATGAGCTATTGGAAACAAAAAAGCCATTCACAAAGTGAATGGCTTAAGCTGTATAGAGTTCCCTAAGGTTACTTAATTATTTTTTAATTGTTTCCACAATTGCTTTGAATGCTTCCGGTTGGTTCATTGCTAAATCAGCAAGAACTTTACGGTTCAATTCAATTCCACTTTTGTGGATAGCACCCATGAATTGAGAATAGCTCATTCCGTGTTGACGAGCACCCGCGTTGATACGAGCGATCCATAAAGAACGGAAATTTCTTTTCTTTTGCTTACGACCTTCGTATGCGTAATTTAATCCTTTTTCAATTGCATTTTTAGCAACTGTCCAAACATTTTTTCTTCTTCCAAAGTAACCTTTGGCAAGCTTCATAAAGTTCTTTCTACGAGCTCTTGAAGCAACATGGTTTACCGATCTTGGCATAATTTTTTAGTTTTTTGATAGTGAGTGTTTCATTGTCGCAGAAAACTTTGTACTCAAATATCGGGTTAACAATACTAAACCAGTCTGATCATTCAGACTATTTTTTATTAGTACATTACTGCACTAATGATTGTGTATAATCGAAAGCTAAGCTTTCAATTATTTCATACACAATTGTAATTTGATATTTGACATATCAGCAGGATGAACTAATCCAGCTTTCGTCAAATTTCTTTTTTGCTTTGTCGACTTCTTAGTTAAGATGTGACTTTTAAAAGCGTGTTTTCTTTTAATTTTACCACTTCCAGTTACAGTGAATCTCTTCTTTGCACTAGATTTAGTTTTCATTTTTGGCATCTCTCTTCGTTTTTAAAGTTTACCTCTATACAGCTTCTTTTAGTCATTAGTTTTTAGAAATTAGTCAATAGATCTAAAATTAACTATTGACTTTTGACTAATTACTATTGACTAATCATTATTTTTTCTTAGGATTAATCATAATGATCATTCGTTTCCCTTCCAATTTCGGCATTTGCTCTACAGCACCGATATCTTCCAATTCAGTAACGAATTTCAACAATAATAATTCTCCTCTATCTTTAAATACAATAGTACGTCCTCTAAAGAATACATAAGCTTTCAACTTACTTCCTTCTTCTAAGAATTTACGTGCGTGTGCTAATTTAAAGTTAAAATCGTGCTCATCAGTATTCGGTCCAAAACGGATTTCTTTGATGACAATTTTACTTTGTTTCGCTTTTAATTCTTTCTCTTTACGCTTTTGATTGTACAAGAACTTACGATAATCCATAATCTTACACACAGGAGGAACAGCATTTGGCGAAATCTCAACTAAATCTAACTCTTGTTCTTCAGCTAATTGAATCGCCTCAGATGTTTTCATTACTTGTGGTTCTTGTCCTTCAAATACAATCCTCACTTCACGAGCTGTGATTTTCTCGTTAATCTTGTGCTTATCGTTATCTTCTCTCTTTAAATTTGGTTTTCTAAAGTCTTTTCTCATTCAATTTATTATGCGTTTATTGATAATTCGATTTCAATCGCTTTCTGAACTAATTGTCCAAACTCTTCAATCTTCATTGTGCCTAAATCTCCTTCACTTCTTTGGCGAACAGAAACTTCCTCATTTTCAGCCTCTTTATCTCCAACAATTAACATGAAAGGTATTTTCTTCAATTCTGAATCACGAATTTTTTTACCTATTTTCTCACTACGATCGTCAACGAAACCGCGAATATCGGAATTATTTAGCAATTCTAAAACTTTTTCTGCATACTCGTTGTATTTATCACTAATTGGAAGAATAGCAACTTGCTCTGTTGTCAACCATAATGGGAAGTCACCAGCACAATGTTCTAACAACACAGCAACAAATCGTTCCATCGAACCGAATGGTGCTCTATGCAACATTACTGGTCTGTGTTTTTGATTGTCAGCTCCTGTATATTCTAATTCAAAACGCTCTGGTAAATTGTAATCAACTTGGATTGTTCCTAATTGCCACTCTCTTCCTAAAGCATCTTGCACCATGAAATCTAATTTTGGTCCGTAGAATGCTGCCTCTCCTAATTCAACAACAGTTGGTAAACCTTTTTCTGCTGCTGCTTCGATGATTGCATTTTCAGCTTTCGTCCAGTTTTCGTCTGTTCCAATATATTTTGATGGATTCTCAGGATCTCTTAATGAAATTTGAGCTTTGAAATTATCGAATTTTAATGTTTTGAAAATATACAACACTAAATCAATTACTTTCTTAAACTCATCTTTTACTTGATCTTGACTACAGAAAATATGTGCATCATCTTGAGTGAAACATCTTACACGTGTTAATCCATGCAACTCTCCACTTTGCTCATATCTATAAACAGTACCAAATTCTGCAAAACGAATTGGTAAATCTTTATAAGAACGAGGTCTAGTTTTGAAAATCTCACAGTGATGAGGACAGTTCATTGGTTTCAACAAGAACTCTTCGTTATCATCCGGTGTATTGATTGGCTGAAATGAATCAGCACCATATTTTTCGTAATGCCCAGAACAAACGTACAATTCTTTACTTCCGATATGAGGAGTAATTACTTGACTGTA
>CALPRR020000058.1 GCA_943326025.2 Candidatus Kuenenia stuttgartensis
CAACTTTCACTAAATATCTACGCAATGTTAACTCCATCCGAAGAAAACATTGCATTCTCCAAAAAGAAAGGGATTTACAAGCATAAAAGCTTATCAATCAGAAGTTTTAAAGTCATGGGAGATGGCGCTCTCGGTTCTCATGGTGCTTGGTTGAAAAAAGAATACTCTGACAAAAAAGGTCATTTTGGTGCTTTAGCAACACCTGAATCTGAACTGAAACGCATCGCTACCATTTGTGAATTAACCGGTTACCAAATGAACACCCATGCCATTGGCGATGCAACAAACAGTTTGATTTTTCAGATTTACAAGAGTCTGAATGACGTCAATAAAGACCATAGAAGTCGAATTGAACATGCACAAGTTATAGATCCAAAAGAGATAAAATTATTCTCAGAATATGGTGTTTTCCCATCTGTGCAACCAACTCACGCAGTTAGCGATCAACGTTGGGCAGAACAACGAATTGGCAAAGAACGTTTAAAAGGCGCTTATGCTTACCGCTCTATTTTAGCGAATTACGGAATGATTGCCATTGGAACAGATTTTCCAATTGAAAACATCGATCCTTTCTTAACAATTCACGCAGCAGTTCAACGAAAAAATGCAGAAAACGAACCTTTACAAGGTTTTCTAACTCAAGAAGCTATATCAATTGAAGATTGTATCAAAGGAATGACAATTTGGGCTGCTTTTGCTTCATTTGAGGAAGCTCGTTTAGGAACTTTGGAAAAAGGTAAAGATGCTACATTTGCAATCTTTGAGAATAAAGTAGTTTCAACTCCTGACTTTCAACCAAATTTTGCTTATATGACTTTTATTAATGGGAAGAAGGTTTATTCTGTGGAGTGAGCTTGAAATTTTGGATTTTGGATTTTGGATTTTTAATGTTGGATTTCAGAAGCATTTCGAATCCAACTCAGCTAAAGTTTGTTTAATAACTATGAATTTTCATACAAATCATTCTTTTTTAAATATTGAGTGATTTCGAAATAATATTCAGGTACGCAATCTAAATACCAATCACAAAAATAACGTCCAATTGACGCTTGAGCATTAAAACACCCATCTATACCTTATTTTTTTTATATTTTAGTTTTTAAAAGAATAGCAAGTTCAGCAATATTTACCAATATTAATAATTTACGAACTATAGGTTTATCGATCAAGGATTTTGATTCCTTTAGCTCTTCTAATTTTATTTTATATTCAATTATTCTATTCCTCATTTAATACTAATTGCCATTGTTAAATTTTCATTTTTCTCTTTTTCTTTCACTCCGCTGGATATGCTCCGCGAAGCAGCAACGAAGTAAACCTATGGCAACCAATAAAATAATTCAAAGCTAAAAAATAGAATCAAAAGGGAAACTCTACAAACGGAAAAAAGGTTTATTCAATTAGAATAAACCTTTTAACCAACAAACAAATTTCACCTTAAACCAATAGAGTGAAAAAGTCTTAGAAAGATGGACAAGCAATCGTTCTGAATTTTTGAGGTTTGCTTTTACAATGTAAGTTCAAACCTAAAGAAATCTCATGAGCTCCACCTGAAATACCGTTATTTAATCTCGAAACAGTTACATCATAACTATATCCAATTTTGAATTTCCCTGTATTAATACCCATTGTTAAAATGAAAGCATCTCTTGAACGGAACCAAGCTCCTACATTAAAGTTACCATATTTAATATATGTACCCACATTCATTTGATAAAATCCATTTTGATAAGAATAGATGATTGATGGCATTAAGATAGTTGAAGTTGAATATTTAGATCCTTTTTGTAAAGAAATGTTAGCTGATGCGTGAGCGGTGAATCTCATAGGTAACTTAGAGTTTTCTCCTAAAATCATTGATTCATTTGGTTGTGATAAGTGATTTGCAGCTACTCCTAGGTTGAAATGTTTGTTAAAAATAATTAAACCTGAGGAGACATCGAAGAACCCCCTGCTTCCACCTCTCTTTTTATCTCCTGTAGCATAAATAAATCCTTTAAAAGGATCTATTTGATCTCCAAATGTTAATTTATCCCAGGCTAAATATTTTTGTTGCCAAGTTGTTTTACCTCCAAACATTAATGTCCATTTTCTATTTAAATTAACATGATAAGAATAAATAAAACTACCTGAAGAAGTACTTATTGTTTTTGCTTGAATATCATTTGTGAAAATTACACCAATTCCACCTGAAACACTTTTAAGATATTGATCATAAGAAGCTGAAGTACTTACATATGAACCTGTAATATTTGTCCATTGATCCCTATGAAGTAACGCAAACCTTGGACATCCATGGGAGCCAGCAAATGCAGGATTAAGGTAAATAGGATTTGCATAAAATTGAGTAAACTCCAAATCTTGACTATACAGACTCTTCCCAACAGTTAAGAACAATATAAGTACTAAAAGGAAGTGTTTCATATGCTGTTTAGTTTTAAATTCCATATTATTTAGCAACGTGAAAGTAAATATCTTAAACTTACAAATCATTCATTTTTATCAAAACAGGCTTCTGAATGAATATTTAGTAGTTTTCTTCTATTATTTTTTTCATATATTCGTCAAATGTAACTAAAATAATTCACTATGTTAACTGCAAAAAGACTTTTTGACATACCTTTTTATCAATTGGAAAGGTATCCAACAGACAATATGTTTGTTACAAAAAAAGACGGGATTTGGACTGGGATTTCAACTCAAAATTTTGTTAACATTGTTAATGAGACTTCTAGAGGATTAATTTCCCTAGGAATACAACCTAAAGATAAAATCGCTTTAATTTCTAATAATAGAGTTGAGTGGAATATTATGGATATTGCTATACAACAAGTTGGAGCAATTGTTGTTCCTATTTATCCAAATATTTCTTCAAATGATTATAAATACATTTTTAATGATGCAGAAATAAAATTATGCACTGTTGGTTCAAAAGAACTTTTTGAGACAATCGATTCAATTAAAACTGAAATACCCTCTTTAACTAATCTTTATATATTTGATAAAATAGAAGGTCTTCCAAATTGGAAAATAATTCAAGAAGAAGCATCAAAAATCGATATATCAGAAGTAGAAGACAGAAAAAAGATTATTGAAAATTTAGATTTAGCAACCATTATTTATACTTCTGGTACAACAGGTAACCCAAAAGGTGTAATGTTATCACATAATAATTTGCTTTCAAATGTTGAAGGTTGTATTTCTAGAATACCTGCAGATAATAATTCTAACGTATTAACATTTCTACCAGCCTGCCATGTTTATGAACGTATGTTGCATTACTTGTACATGTATCTAGGATGTAGGATTCATTATGCAGAATCATTAGAAACTATTGGAGAAAACATCAAAGAAGTTCATCCAGAAATTTTTACTGCAGTTCCTCGCTTAATAGAAAAAGTTTTTGAGAAAATTATTGCTAAAGGGGATGAATTAACTGGAATTAAAAGGAAATTATTTTTCTGGGCTGTAAAATTAGGAGAAGAATATGAAGTTGAAGGGAAATCTGCCTGGTATAAAATAAAGTTAGCCATTGCTAATAAAATTATTTTTTCAAAATGGCGAGAAGCGCTTGGAGGAAAAGTTAGAGCTATAGCTTCTGGAAGCGCTGCATTACAACCTCGACTAGCAAGAATATTCTTAGCTGCAAAAATACCAATTCTAGAAGGATACGGTTTAACTGAAACTTCACCTGTTGTAGCTGTAAACTGCTTCAAAAAAGGCATGCGAATTGGAACGGTAGGACCTTTATTAGACAATGTCCAAGTTCGATTTGGTGATGACGGAGAGATTTTAGTGAAAGGTCCAAATGTTATGATGGGTTATTATAAATTACCTGAAAAAACAAAAGAAGACATAGATGAAAATGGATGGTTCCATACTGGTGATATTGGTATCATGGAAGATGAAAGATTTCTAAAGATAACAGATCGTAAAAAAGAGATATTTAAAACTTCAGGTGGAAAATATATCGCTCCTCAAGCAATGGAAAACAAATTTAAAGAATCTAGATTCATTGAACAGATTATCGTTATTGGTGAAAACGAGAAATTTCCTTCCGCTTTTATCGTTCCAAATTTTGCATTTATTAGAGATTGGGCACCTAAAAACAATTTATCAATTGGAAATGGAACTAATAAGGATATTATAGAGAGTGAAGATGTTAAAAATTTAATAAATACTGAAGTAGAAACATTCAATAAATTTTATGGTCATTGGGAACAATTAAAACGTTTCGAATTATTAGATCATGAACTTTCAATTGATACTGGTGAATTGACACCAACTTTAAAACCAAAAAGAAAAGTTATTCTTGAAAAATATAAAGAATTGTACAATAAGATTTATTGTGATTGATTTCGGCTTCGTAAAAAATAAAACAATACAAAGTTGACTTCGACTACGCTCAGTCAACTTTGTATTATTCTTTAACAAAAGAAATTTTGATTAATGCGTGTTGAAATTGAGGATATCTTGTGTTCGATTCAAACTTCAAAGCTCTCAAATAATTATTAGCTTCAACTTTTAAAGGAGTTGATTTAATTGTAGATTGATCTGCTTTATAAAAAGTAGATGTAATTACACCTTCCCTATTTACAGCTACTTCATAAACAATAACACCTTCATTAGTGCTTTTTATTTTGAAATCAGGGTTAGTCGTTAAACTCCTACCCTCATTTACAACATCTCCTGATAAAACTTGAGAAAAAGAATTAAGGGCAAAAAATCCAAATGAAATAAATAATAACGTTTTCATAAATTGTTGTGTGTTTGTTACTTGAGAATACGACCGTATATCAAAAATGTTACCATAAAAAAAGCCTGTTATTACTAACAGACTTTCTATCATTATGTTTTTTAAAATTAATTCTTTGCAATTTCTACGAATTCATCATAAGAAACTTCTTTCTCATTTAATTTCACAGTGCTTTTGAAAAATTGTATCAATTTTTGATCAGCTAACATTTCCATTACGCGGTTTGCTTCTTCTTTTTTAGATAAAACTTGCATAGCATTTTCTGTCAACTCTTTATCTTCTGGAGCTGGCATTCCGTATTGAGCGTAATTACTAACCAATAACCCTTTTGTGAATTCAATTAATTCTTGGTTATCCAATTTAATATCATTTGACTTAAAGATATTACCTTGAATCAATTGCCATTTCAAACTTTTCGCATAACCATCGTATTCCGCTTCAATTTGCTCTGGTAAAATTGGTTTTTCATTTGATAAACGAATCCATCTTTTCAAGAAAGTATCTGGTAACTCAACTTTAGTTTTAGCAATTAAATCATCATAGATATAACGTGTTAAAATTCTATCAGAATCATTTATGAACATTCCTTTCAAATCTTCAGCAATTTTTGTTTTCAATTCATCTTCAGAATTAATCACTCCTGGACCAAATAAACGATCAAACAATTCTTGACTTAAATCAGCCATTTCCATGTGTTTGATTTCGTTAATTGTCATTTGAAATTTTGAAGAAATTGAAGAAAGTTGATCTTCTGTAATTCCTAACATAGCAGCAGTATCTTTTTCACCTCTAGAAACTTTTGAAGGCTCGATTTCTACTTTATCTCCTTGTTTTTTACCCGTCAACGCTTTTTTAGTCGCTTTATCTTCAACAAATTCCATTGAAATCGTTGATGAATTTAAAATTCCACCTTCTAAAACAGAACCATCTTCTTTTAATTCAACAAATTGAGCTAAAATCAAATCTTTCTCACCTACTTTTTCAGAACTAACTAGTTTCCCATAACGACGACGTAAATCATCGATTTGTTTGTTAACTAATTCAGCATCAACCTTAACTTTAACGTAATCGTATTTATTTTTAGCAGATAATTCAACTTCTACTTTTGGAGTTAAACCAATTTCGTATGCGAATTCAAATTCAGTTGGATTGTTAAAATCTCCTTTTACACTATCAGCTCCTTCTTTTGGAATTGGGTTACCTAAAATTTCGATTTTATTTTCATTAATAAATCCGTACAAAGAATCATTTACAACTTTGTTCAATGTATCAGCTAAAACTGAATTCCCGTATTGTTTTTGAATCATTGACATCGGAACGTGTCCTGGTCTAAATCCTGGTATTTTTGCTGTTTTACGATATTTCTCTAAAGAAGCTTTTACTTTTGATTGGTAATCTTCTTGAGCAACTTGAACTTTAAGAATTGCATTCAATGCATCTACATCTTCGCGAATTACATTCATCTTGTCTATATTTATTAAACTACTTTATACAAAAAATGGTATTAGCGAGCTAATACCATTATAAGTGCGGATAGAGGGAGTCGAACCCACACGCCTCACGGCACCAGATCCTAAGTCTGGCATGTCTACCAATTTCACCATATCCGCTTTTAATATTTCCTTAGTTCGTTAACTAATTTATCGGATCTATTTCAATTTCCCATTTGATAATGGAGTGCAAAGATATTTATATATTTTGAATTCTAAAATATTTTGATACTTTTTTTGAAAAAAGAATCTACTAAGATTTAGTTTGTATTGAATAGAATTAGTAAAATCAAAAATTGTGGATAAAATAGGATATCTTCTCGCAAAATTGATTGAATTTCGCCTTAAATTTGCTCATTAAAACAAGTATAATATGTTAAGCATTGATCCAAAGTCGCTTCCAATTCCAAAGCTTCATCAATATTTATTAGGTGCTATAGGTCCAAGACCAATTGCTTTTGCTTCAACTGTTGACGCTGATGGAAATGACAATCTAGCTCCATTTAGTTTCTTCAATGTATTTAGTGCAAATCCTCCTATATTAATTTTCTCTCCTGCAAGAAGCGGAAGAACGAACGAAACAAAGGACACCTATAAAAATGTTAAAGTTGTTCCAGAAGTGGTAATCAATGTTGTAAATTATGACATTGTTCATCAAATGAGTTTAGCTAGTTCACCATATGCTCCAGGTGTAAGTGAATTTGAAAAAGCTGGTTTCACAGCGTTAGATTCAGAGTTAATCAAACCTAAAAGAGTTGGAGAATCACCTGTTCAATTTGAGTGTAAAGTAAACGAAGTTGTTGAATTAGGTCAAGAAGGTGGTGCAGGAAACCTCATCATTTGTGAAGTTGTTAAAATTCATATCAATGAAGCTGTTTTAGATGAAAATGGTTCTATCGATCAACATAAAATAGATTTAGTTTCTCGTATGGGAGGAAATTGGT
This sequence comes from Candidatus Kuenenia stuttgartensis, assembly GCA_943326025.2. Taxonomy (GTDB): domain Bacteria; phylum Bacteroidota; class Bacteroidia; order Flavobacteriales_D; family Crocinitomicaceae; genus CAIUKX01. Next base: position 7,191 of record CALPRR020000058.1, read on the forward strand.
ATTGCAGAGCTGACCAAAACTCAATGTTCGAAATTTCAAAACCAATTACTACTTGCGGAATCGGATTTGATCATTTACCTGCCGATATTAAATCTAGTAAGATCCTTACAGGTAATGATTTAGGACATTTAGCGGGAATTGAAGAATTACCGAATGAAACAGATGTAAACGAATTCAAACTTTTGGAATTAAGTGAATTATTTGTATCTTTAGAAGATGAACCTGAAAAGTTAGAGCAATCTCTACACCTAAAGGCACAAGAATTATTAGCAAACAATCAATTAAAAGAAGCTTGGTTAACCCTTCTTGCTTTTAATAATTAATACAAAACAACAAAAACAAATTATTATGTTCAAATTAAATGGTATTGTAAAAGTGGTTAATCCTACTGTTCAAGTAAGTGAGAAATTTTCTAAAAGAGAATTTGTAGTTACTGACGCTTCTAGTATGTACCCTCAAGATATCCTTTTTCAAGCTACACAAGACAAATGTTCTTTACTTGATGGATTTCAACCAAACGAACAAGTTGAGGTTTCTTTCAACTTAAGAGGTCGTGAATGGACAAGTCCGCAAGGAGAAGTAAAATATTTCAACACATTAGAAGCTTGGAGAATTGAAAAAGTTGGTGCTGCAGCTCCAATGGCTGGAATGCCTCAAGGTGGCCCATCTGCTATGACTCTAGATCCAGTAAGCGTTTCTTCATCACAAGCAAATACAACTGCAGAAGATGATGATTTACCTTTCTAATTTCTAAAGTAAATATATTAAACAAAGGCTATTCATAAAAGAATAGCCTTTGTTATGTTACTAAAACTCTAGAAAAGAAAGGATGAACCAATATATAAAGCACCCTTCAAAGAATTAAATCCAAGAGGGACACCATAATTAATACTTACAACACTATTTTTATTCAAAATCAAATAACCACCTATCCCAACTGATGAATAATAATAAGGATGATCCTGATGGAAATAATCATTAGAGATCTTCATTGGAAGATGTGATATATTCAAATTAAATTTCTGCAAAATAATTGATTGATCAGAAAACAGTGATAAATCCATATCAATTATAGTCCGTTTATGTTTCAAAGAAATAAAATTACGACGTAACTCGAGATTTATTAATCCAAAGCCACTAGTCGCAATTGAATTTCGTGTAAATCCCCTTAAATTAAATGCTCCTCCTACCCCATCTTGAGTCAATCTTGAATCTATAAATGAACTATTGAAATAACTTGGTACTTTTCCTGTCATTTTAGTTTGAATTGAAGTACGAAACATCAAAATATTTTTTGTTTTGAAAAACGGTCTATAAATTCTCCAATTTAAAATAAATTTCGAAAAAGAACTTTCACTAATTAATTTATTAGAGACAATCACAAAAGACTCAAACCAATTACCATTAGAACAATACATTTGATTGTCTCTTTTTTCGTAAATCAATCCAAGCGAAATATAATTTAAATAACCTCCATTTTCTTCTTCACTATCAATGAGCTTATGTTGAAGATAATCATTATACAATGAATTCAAACTATCATTCAAATTGATAATATACCGATTCATTGTAATACCGCTTAAGATCCTAAATCTACTTGAAGAAATATATCTTTGATAATCAAATCTAAATCTTAATAATTCGCGATGAATTTTATAATAATTATGATGAATGTAATCAGGATGGCTTTCATCAATATGACTTTGATTCACTTTAGACTCACCACCATTGAAGCCTAAAAAATCATAAGAACGATCATTTAAATAACTCGCTTCAATAAATACTTTAGATTTTTTCAGTAAATGATCAGTTTCATAAATAGATTGAATTTGAAAACTATTATTTGTCGTATTAAACGCTCTTAAAAATAGATTCTCTGAATAATGAAATGATAAATCATCGTATTTAAAATAATTTAGTACTCCTCCATATCTGAATCCTAAATCATTATCATACGACAGTATTGGTACACCACCATAAGAAACTCTTTCTTTTAACGAATCTTGAGAAAAAGAAATATTCAGACAAATAAAATAAGAAAGTAACCAAATGAAAAACAACTCTTTTATCCAATTTTCATGAATCAGATAATTTTCATTAATCTTTAACTTAAATTCAATCATTTAATTACTTTTATAACTCAATAAATATATTCAAAAATAATAGAAATGAAAATATCCGATATTACAAACTCCCTTCTATTTTTGATCTGTATAACTTTTATTTTATTTATAGGTAAATCAATTTTACTCCCTATTATATTTGCAATTTTATTTTATTTCCTTGTTCGATCTTTTAAAAGACTATTTGAACGAATCCCATACATCAAACATAAAATTCCCAATTGGCTAAAAAGTACTATTGCATCCGCTTTTTTAATCTTTATATTGTATTTCATTATAAATTTATTCATTAACAACTCACTTAAATTACCATTATTCATTCAAAATAATGAGGGTAAAATAGACAATATAATACTTTACTTTAATCAGAACTTTAACAGTCAAATTATTAAAAAATTAATCGATTCAATTGAAAATTTCAACTTCTCTTCATTAATAAACCCAATACTAAGTTCGATAACTTCATTTTTGGGTAATTTTGTTTTAGTCATTTTCTACTTACTATTTTTATTATTAGAAGAAAATAGTTTTAAAACTAAATTAAAATCAATTTTCCTAGTAGAAGAAAAATATTATCAAACCGCAGAAATATTACAAAAAATTGAAAAATCAATAACTGATTATATCGGCTATAAAAGTTTAATTAGCTTGATATCTGCAACAATTAGTTTTTTTATAATCTATGGCTCTGGATTAGCATTTCCATTTTTGTGGGCTTCATTTATTTTTGTCTTCAATTTCATTCCTGTAATAGGAATATTTTTGTCAATTTTAATACCTGCACTATTTTCTTATTTACAATTTGACAGTTTAAATTCTACATTAATTCTATTAGGTGTACTTAGTACTACTCAACTTTTTATTAGTAATATTCTTGAACCAAAATTATTTGGAAAATCATTAAACATAAGCCCTTTAGTAAGTATGATTGCTTTGACCTTTTGGGGGGCAATTTGGGGTATACCAGGTATGATTATTAGTACACCAATAACGGTAATTATAATTATTTTACTAGCAAATATCAATAAAACTCATAGTATTGCAAAACTATTATCTAATAATGGTGATGTATAAAATAATTATACGATACACAGTAATTACCTATATAATATTTTTAAATTAACTTTACCTAAAAATTATAAAAAATGATTTCAATTGACGGTTTAGGTGTAGAATTTAGTGGTAAAACATTATTCAGTGACGTTTCATTTGTAATAAATGAAAATGACAAAGTTGCCTTAATGGGTAAAAATGGTGCTGGAAAATCTACCTTATTAAAAATTTTAGCTGGAATAAATAAACCGACAAAAGGAAATGTTTCTGCTCCTAAAGAATATGTCATTGCCTATTTACCTCAACATTTATTAACGGAGGATAACGCAACCGTTTTTGATGAAACAGCAAAAGCATTTTCAGAAATATCTGGTATGAAAGCTGAAATAGAGGAATTGAATCACCAATTGACAATTCGAACAGATTATGAATCTGACGAATATTATAAAATCATTGAACGTGTATCTGAATTAAGTGAAAAATTCTATTCAATAGAAGAAACAAATATTGATGCTGAAGTTGAAAAGGTATTGCTTGGTTTAGGTTTCTTAAGAGAAGACTTCACTCGTCCAACTTCTGAATTTAGTGGTGGATGGAGAATGCGTATCGAATTAGCTAAAATCTTATTAAGAAAACCTGATTTAATCTTATTAGATGAGCCTACCAATCACATGGATATCGAATCGATTCAATGGTTGGAAGATTTCTTAATTAATAATGCAAAGGCGGTTGTTGTAATATCTCACGATAGAGCGTTTGTTGATAATATAACGAATCGTACGATTGAAGTAACGATGGGAAGAATTTATGATTACAAAGCGAAATATTCTCATTACCTAGAGCTTCGTAAAGAACGAAGAGCACAACAACAAAAACAATTTGACGAACAACAAAAATTCATTGCTGAACAAACGGAATTTATTGAACGATTCAAAGGAACTTTTTCAAAGACTTTAGTTGTTCAATCTCGCGTAAAAATGTTGGAGAAATTAGAAATCATCGAAGTAGATGAAGTAGATACTTCTGCTTTAAAATTAAAATTCCCTCCTGCCCCACGTTCTGGAAGTTATCCAGTTGTTGTAAATGAATTAACAAAAAAATATGGCGATCATACCGTTTTTGAGAAAGCATCATTAACGATCGAACGTGGTCAAAAAGTCGCTTTTGTAGGTAAAAATGGTGAAGGTAAATCAACCATGATTAAAGCCATTATGAAAGAAATTGATTTTGAAGGTTCATTAGAATTGGGTCACAATGTTCAGATAGGATACTTCGCTCAAAATCAAGCGGCTTTATTGGATGAAAATTTAACTATTTTCGAAACGATAGATCATATTGCAGTTGGAGATATCCGAACTAAAATCAAAGATATTTTAGGTGCTTTTATGTTTGGTGGAGAAAATTCTACAAAAAAAGTAAAAGTTTTATCTGGTGGTGAAAAAACACGTTTGGCAATGATAAAATTATTGTTGGAACCTGTTAATTTATTGATTCTTGATGAGCCTACTAACCACTTAGACATGAAAACAAAAGACATTATCAAAGACGCATTAAAAGCCTTTGATGGTACGTTAATTCTTGTTTCTCATGACCGTGATTTCTTAGATGGTTTAGCCACTAAAGTTTTCGAATTTGGTAACAAACGTGTGAAAGAACATTTCGAAGACGTAAAAGGTTTCCTTGCAAAGAAAAAAATGGAAAGTTTACGAGAGATTGAGAAGAAGGCTTTATAGTTGATAGTTGAAAGTGGATAATTAATAGTTGGTAATATCAACTTTTAACTATATTTAAATTATTTACCACGGTATATTTATTTTAATTATCTTTACCTAAAATATTAAGAAATGGAAACAATCTTATACCCTGAAAAAGAACGTGGACATGCTAATCATGGCTGGTTAAATGCAAAACACTCGTTCAGTTTTGCTAACTGG
>CALPRR020000059.1 GCA_943326025.2 Candidatus Kuenenia stuttgartensis
CATGTAAATGGGTTGTTTACTCAAATCAGTCACATTAAAAAGGATTCGTTTAAAGTTGAAATTGGCGATTATGTTACAAAAGGAACTGTGATAGCAACTTGTGGAAATTCAGGTAGATCACCAGAACCACATATCCATTTTCAGATACAAACTTCTCCGAAAGTAGGAGCTATAACGTTAGGCTATCCGATTGCTTATTTTATTGAAAATCATAAAGGAAAATCGGTATTGAAAACAGCTGAAATCCCAAAAGAAGATTCAATTATTAGCAATGTCACAATTCATACTCTTTTAGCAGAAGGATTTTATTTGTATCCTGGTAAAAAAATAAACTTTCAATCAGAAGAAGGTGAAATTATTGAATGGGAAGTTTTTACAGATGAAATTAATCGATTATACATTTATTGTTACAATACCAAATCAACAGCATATTTTATTAATGACGGAACAATGTTTTACTTTTTTGATTTTGAAGGAAATAAAAAGTCATTGCTCTTTCATTTTTATTTAGCAGGTTATCGAATATTATTAGGCTGTTATGAAACGATAACTATACAGGATTCAATCCCTCTCATTCACTTTAATTCAAATTTAGTGCAATGGATTCAAGATTTTTTAGCACCATTCTACAGATTTACCAAAGCAAATTATCAATCAAAATGTGTAAGTGTAGATAATTTAATCGATCCTTCACATATAGTTCTTCAATCATCTGTTGAAGCAAAATTTATGAATGCAAGGTTTAAAAATATAGAATTTGATATAGAATTAAGAGATAAAAAAATAATTAGAATTGGAATTAACCAAAAAGGATTTAAAAAGAATTTTGTATGCGTTTAATTATTTTTTATTATGTGTTGTTGATGTCATTCATATCAGTTGCACAGGAAGAATTAACTTATTCTTCAGTAGATCAAATAACTTATAATCAATTTTTAAAAGATGATTATAAAAGTCTTAAAGAAACAACAAGAAATGCTTTAGAAGCTGGAATTGACTTTTATAATCTTCGAATGAGGATTGGTATCGTTTCTTATAATTATAAAAATTATGCATATGCATTAAATCATTTTCAAGAAGCGTATGCGATGAACCCAAATGATTCAATTGTTCAGGAGTATTTGTATTATTCTTTATTATATAGCGATCAAATCGAAGAATCAAGAGCTTTTGCATCAACCCTTTCATTAGACTTACAACATAAAATTGGTTATACAAAAAATAAGTTTGATCAGATAATATTTTCATCTAGCTACAATTTTAATAACAATGCTACTAAGAATGAAAATACAACATTTTATACCTCCGAGTATAAAAATATTCAATCATTATTTAACGAGAATTCAGTTAGAGCTAGTTTTTTTATAAAAAATACAATTGGTAAGCGTTTTCAATTGTCTAATGCATTTACTTATTTTAATTTAGGATCATTAGGATCTATTGAGTTATCTAAAAATAGATTTACTAATGAATATCGTAATAATTATTATCAATATAATATTGGAATTGGTTATCAATTCAAAAATGGCTGGGCATTAAGTGGTGGATTTGGTTATTATAATACACACGTTTCAAATTACACGATAGTAGCTGGAAAATTAAATCCAATGATGCCCCCACCTCAAGTTCCTCCGTTTAGTTTAGTAACAACTGAAAATTCTTACAATAATTATTCAACATCATTAACATTAGGTAAGCGTTTCAGATACATTTATCCTTCGATTTCTTTTCACATAAGTGATTTTTATAATGAAACAAAAACCCAAGAAGAAGTCAATCTTACACTATATCCATTTGGAAATACAAGTTTTTATGCCACAACAAGTCTAAATTATGTAAACGGATCAATTAATGAATACGTGATTGGTCAAAAAATTGGTTTAAAGCTTTCCAATAAATTTTATTTAGATGCTGATTTTGCAATAGGAGATTTTAGTAATAGGATAACAGCAAATGGATTTATGACATACAATTCTATGGATAAAATTTCAACTCAAACTGGAGTAAATCTTCATTTCTACACAAAATCTAAATTGGAATATATTCTAAGCGGATATACTCAACAAAGAGAAGCAACCCTTTATAAATTTACAAATTTGACTAGTTGTCAAACTGGTAATTATCAATACATTAATAACAGTATAACATTTACAGCAAAATGGAATTTTTAAGAAAAGGAATTGTTGCAATTGGTCTAATTGTATCATTTCAATCATACACTCAAGAAAGTAAATCATTGCCTGCCGCATTTTCAAAAAGTTATGCTTTAGAAGCTAAAGGTCAATATGATGCTGCAATAACAGCCATCAAAGATGTATACATTGAGGGTTCTTACACTATGAATTTAAGACTTGGGTGGCTAAATTATTTACAAAATAAATATGAACTTTCAATTTTTTACTATCAGAAAGCAAGCATAGGAATGCCTGCTTCTTTAGAACCTCTTTGGGGAATTTTAAATCCATTAGTAGCTTCTCAAAAATGGGCAGAAGTTGATAAGGTTTATTTAGCAATACTGAAGTTAGATCCTAAAAATTCAACTGCAAATTATAAGTTAGGATTAAATTATTACTACAGGAAAAATTATTCAAAAGCTAAAAAATATTTTGATGTTGCTTTAAATGCTTATCCTTTTGATTATAGTTTTTTAATTATTAGTGCTTGGAATAATTATTTCCTAGGAAATACTGCAGTGGCCAAAGTACTTTTTTTCAAAGTTTTATTAATAGATCAAAATGATAAGTCAGCAATTGAAGGATTGAGTTTAATTAAATAATAATTATATAAAAAGCAAAAATGATGAATAAGTTAATAAAATTGATGTTTATTGGATGCTCGATAATTGCATTCAATAGTTTTTCACAAGATGAAACAAAATTAAATGCTGCGTTTTTATCGAGTTATGATTTTGAAGCTAAAGGAAGTTATGATTTATCTATTAAGTCATTAGAAGATGTTTATGATAAAACTTCTTACATTATTAATCTTCGATTAGGTTGGTTGAATTATGCTAACAAGAATTATGAAAATTCTATTAAATATTATCAGATAGCCACGTTATTGATGCCAAGTTCAGAAGAAGCTTTATGGGCTTTAATTAATCCTTTAGTAGCGAAAGAAAAATGGAATGATGTAGATAAAGTATATTTAGCAATAATTGCAATTGATCCAAAAAATTCAAAGGCACATTATCAATTAGGTTTAAATTATTATTACAGAAAAAATTATATAGCAGCTAAAAAATATTTTGATGTTTCATTAGGATTATATCCCTATGATTATAATAGTGTTTTGATGAGTGGATGGAACAATTATTTCTTAGGGAATAAAGAAGAAGCGAAGTTGTTATTTAATAGAATTTTATTAATGTATCCAACAGATACATCAGCAAAAGAAGGATTAGGTTTAATTAAGTAAACTTATTTTAGGGCGGGATAAAGTTTCTAGTATTTATTAAGTCTGATTATAATGATCAGACTTTTTTGTTTTGAATCATAATAAAAAATTCCGAATCCTGTCTTGGTTTTATTGAATTGTAAGCATTTTCCATGTAAATGGAATTAAAATAGGGCGAAAAATAGGTCAAATATTCAGTTTTATTTCCACCGAAAGGAGGCCCATTTTGAAAATCTTTATTAAATAAAAGTCCAACTAATTTCCCTTTGGGCTTTAATAATTCTAACATCTTTTTAGCATATTTTTCACGTAATAATGGATCAATCGCACAAAAAAGAGTTTGTTCTATTATTAAATCATATTGTCCAATATGATCAAAAAAATCTTGAATAAAGAATTGTTCTTTTGGAAATTTCGGATTTCTATTTTGGAAATTAAGAATAGGTTCGCTTGCAAAATCAAGTACATTCGTATTATGAAATCCTTTATTAAAAAGATATTCAGCTTCATGACCTAATCCGCATCCTGGAATTAGAATATTTAAATTTTTATCTTCTAATTGATCTATATACGCTTTAATAGGAGGGGAGATTTCACCTAAATCCCAACCAATTTGATTCTCATTATATCTATTCGACCAATATTCGCTATTTAAATTCCCCATTTTTTAATTGTGTAAAAATTGAATAAAACAAAAAACGGATAAAGATTACTCTTCATCCGTTTCACTATTTGCTAATCAATTTGATTAAATATTCTCAATAATAATTGCAGAAGCACCACCACCTCCATTACAGATAGCAGCACCACCAATTTTACCACCGTTTTGTTTTAAAACGTTGATCAAAGTAACAACAACTCTTGAACCAGAATTTCCAAGAGGATGTCCTAATGCCACAGCACCTCCATTAACATCAACTTTAGAAGCATCTAATCCTAATATTTTAGCATTTGCCAAACCTACAACAGAGAATGCTTGGTTGAATTCCCAATAATCAACATTATCAGTAGTTAAACCTGCTTTTGCTAATGCTTTTGGAACGGCTAAAGAAGGGGCAGTTGTAAACCATTCTGGAGCTTGAGCAGCATCTGCATAACTAACGATTTTTGCAATCGGTGTTAAACCATGTTTCTCAACTGCTTCTTTTGAAGCTAAAATTAAAGCAGAAGCACCATCATTTAAGGTTGAAGCATTTGCAGCAGTGATTGTTCCTTCTTTATCAAAAGCTGGACGCAATCCTGGGATTTTATCTAAAAATACATTTTTATATTCTTCGTCTTCTGAAATCATGATTGGATCTCCTTTTCTTTGAGGAACAGGAACAGGCACAACTTCATTTGCAAATTTCCCTGCTTTCCAAGCTTCAGCAGCTCTTGTATATGATGTAATTGCGAAATTATCTTGATCTTCTCTTGAAATTTCATATTTAGTAGCACATAATTCAGCGCAATTTCCCATTGGAACTTTACTGTAAACGTCTAATAAACCATCTTTAGTAATACCATCTAACATAGTGATATTTCCAAATTTCATCCCATTTCTTCCATCAATATAATGAGGAGTTTGAGACATGTTTTCCATTCCACCAGCAACAACGATTTCGTTATCTCCTGCTTGAATTGATTGAGCTGCTAAAATGATTGCTTTCATTCCTGAAGCACATACTTTATTTACTGTAGTTGAAGGTACATTTTGTCCTAAACCAGCACCTAATGTTGCTTGTCTAGCTGGAGCTTGACCAATACCTGCTTGAAGCACATTTCCCATGAAAACTTCATCAATTAATTCTGGTTTGATATTTCCTTTTTCTAATGCTCCTTTGATTGCGATAGATCCCAATTGGGTAGCTGGGATAGTTGATAAACCGCCTAAAAACCCACCTATTGGAGTTCTAGCTGCAGCTACAATGAAAACTTCTTTTATCATGTTTAATTTATTTATTCTAATTAACAACGATGCGAATGTAAGAAAATTTAATTACTCTTAGAATACTTCATTTAAAAAATGAACAGTCATAAAAGAATCTTAATAATTTAGTTTATAAGATTTCTTAATGATACTTTATTTAATAGTTAGGATTACAATAAATAGTTACTAAATGTATTTTATATTTACCAATAGGTTTTATACATTTGAAATGTAAACTATTAAAACTATAAATATGAAAAAAATAATTACAACTGTTGCTTTGGCAATCTCTTCAAGCTTTGCATTTTCTCAAATTGGTGCAGTCGCTCCAAACTTTACTGTAACAGATATCAATGGTGGTAGCCATACTTTATATAGCTATTTGAATGCTGGTAAAGTTGTTGTTTTAGATGTTTCTGCAACTTGGTGTGGACCATGTTGGAGTTTTCACGGTGAACATTTCTTAAATGAGATTAATGCTGAATATGGAGCAAATGGAACTAATAAAGTTGTCGTTTTATTTTATGAAGGAGATGCAGCAACATTATCAAATGCTTTAAATGGAACAGGAGGAAGTACGCAAGGTGATTGGGTTACTGGGACAACTTATCCTATTGTAAATGAAAGTCCTTTGCAATTAGATTTAAATATTTATGCACCTCTAGGTTTCCCTACAATTAATGTCATTTGTCCATCTGATAAAAAAATTAAAGCTGATTTATGGGATAACTTTGGAAGTGATCATACGACTTCTTACAATGCAATGAAAGGTGTTATTGATAATACAATAACAAACTGTGTTGCAGCTAGTGCAGGTCTTAATGAGTTAGTGAAAATTGATTTTAAAGCTTTTCCAAATCCAACAAATGGAAAAACAACAATTACTTTAAATGATGCAGAAATTAATAAAGCTGATTTATTAGTTTATTCAGTAACTGGAATTCTAATCTCATCTAATGAAGTAGATTTTCAAGAAGGTAGTCATATAGTTGATTTGGGTAAATTTGAAAGAGGAACTTATTTTATTCAAGTTAAAACAGATTCTAATTCTTCAAAAATGGTTTCTGTTATTAAACAATAAAAGAATTGACTAGATAAAAAAATGGTGTCTGAATTTTTAGACACCATTTTTTTGTAATATTAAATTCTACTCTGATAAGTAAACAATTCATAGTATCGTCCTTCTTTTGTAATCAATTCGTCATGATTTCCGCGTTCAACAATATGACCGTTCTCAATCACTAAAATTTGATCTGCTTTACGAATTGTACTTAATCTATGAGCAATAACAAATGTTGTTCTGTCTTTCATCAATTCGTTTAAACTGTTTTGAATCATTGTTTCACTTTCTGTATCTAAATTCGAAGTTGCTTCATCCAAAATGAAAATACTTGGATTTGCCAAAATTGCTCTTGCAATAGATATTCGCTGACGTTGACCTCCTGAAAGTTTCACTCCCCTTTCACCAATTACAGTGTCTAATCCTTCTTCAAAACGATCTGTAAACTCGTTTACATAAGCTGCTTTAACGGCAAAGTCTAATTCTTCTTTTGATGAATTAGGTCTTGGAAATAAAATGTTTTCACGAATTGTTCCTTGAAATAAGAAATCATCTTGTAGTACAACACCTAAATGATTTCTATAACTTCCCAAACTTACATTTGACAAATCAACACCGTCTAAAGTGATTTTTCCAGAACTTGGATTTAAATAGGTGGCAACTAAACCAGCAATTGTTGATTTTCCTGAACCTGATGAACCAACTAAAGCGGTAACTGTTCCAGCCGGTGCTGAAAAACTAATATTATGTAATACTTCTTTTGATTCTTGGTAGCTAAATGAAACATCTTCGAAAATAATTTCCCCTTTAATTTCATCCAGTTTAATTGGTCGTTCTTCTGGATTATCTTCTGGAGTCATGTTCATGATTTCTTGCGTTCGATCTAATCCGGCAAACGCTTCTGTAATTTGACTTCCGATGTTACTCATTTGAACAATAGGGGCAATCATGAATCCTAATAATAATGTAAAATAGATAAATTGTCCTGTCGTCATTTCACCTTTTATAATTAAATAACCACCAATTCCCATAATTCCAGCTGAAGCTAAACCTAGAAGAAATGTTCCTGAACTTGTAATTAATGATGTGGAAGTTAAACTTGCTTTTACATTTTGAAACAAATCATCTGTTCCTTTTTCAAAAATCTTATTTTCTTGTTCTTCAGCATTAAATCCTTTAATTACTCGTACACCATTTAGTGATTCAGTTAATCGACCAGTAACTTCAGCATTAATCTGACCTCTCTTTTTAAATATTGGTCTGATTTTTTTGAACGCTTTCATTGCTACAAAAGCAAAAACACCAATTGGAATTAAAGTTGAAAAGGTCATAATTGGATTAATTCTAATCAATAAAATCAAAGAAATGATTGCTGTAATTGTTCCTCCAACTAATTGAACCAAACCAGTTCCAATGATATTTCTGACACCTTCTACATCTGTCATAATTCTAGAAACCAAAGCACCACTTTTGTTATTGTCAAAATAACTGACGGGCAATGAAAGTATCTTTTTTTGAACTTGAACCCTTAATTGTGAAATCAAATTTTGTGCTTCCACACTTAAGATTTTGGTTAAAGAAAATGATGTCACTGCTTGAATTGCGATTGCTAACACAACTGTTCCAATCAATACAAATAATCCATCAATATCTTTATTTGGAACGATTTCATCCAATAATATTTGACTTGAATAAGGAATATATAAACTAGCCAGACGACTGATTACAATCAATAATAAACCAAATGCTATGATTTTTCTTCTCGGCCAAACAATTGTTTTAAAAACCGATGATAATGTTACTTTATTTTCGCTCATGCATGACTTCAGTCCAAAATCATTCCAAATCTAAAAACTGACAAATTGCCAACTATTAAACTGACAAAAAAATATATAGAAATTACTAAATTATGATTTTAAAAATCCAAAATTTATATATATCCAAACATATCATAAACAAAATATCCAATCCATTCTTTGATTAGTTTATTCCATTGCCCCATAGCGTCTTGGTTTGGAATAATAAATTGATCCCAGAAATAACTTCTATTCGGACTAGTTATTAAATCAGTAGAGAAAGAATCACATTTTAAACCAACTTTATCAAAACAAGCCAAAGATCTTCTCATGTGTGAACCAGAAGTTATTAAAAGAAATTTAGAAAAATGAGGATAGGATTGGTCCAAAATCTTCTTAGTTTCCAAAGCGTTTTCATGAGTGTTTTTGGATTTGTCTTCTGTTATAATATCATTAGTAGGAATTCCCCATTCAACCAATACTTTTTTTAATTGCTTCGCTTCATGCAAACCTCTATCAGTTACATAACCAGAATCACCAGAAATTAATATCTTTTTTATTTTGTGTTTTTTATATAATGTGATTGCCTGCCAAATCCGATCACCATGACCAGTTATACTTAGTACATCTAGATCATTATTGTAATCAGACATTCCTCCTAAAACAATACCTACTTCATAGTCTTTAGTATTTTCAAATCGTGTTCCATGTATTTCCCACAATCGCATAAATTCAGAAAGTATTACAGTATTAGAGAAAAAGAGGAAGACAAACAAAGCAGAATATTTTGACCATTTTTTCCATTTGTCTTTTCTTAAAAAGAAAGCACCGAATACGCTCAATATAAACCAAGTATATGGCGTAGTGAATATCAACAAAGCTTTAGAAAGTATAAAAAACATAGTACAAATAAATATAAAATAAAGTTAAAATTGAAATTGTCTATTTAATTTAATCTTTGTTATTGTAATTTTACAAATAAAAATAAAAAGATATGTTAAAATTCGAAGGTGTTTTCGGTATAAGTTATTCGGATATAAATCAATATTTAGTTAAGATCGGAACAAATTTAGCTATTGCAATTTCTATTTTAGTTATTGGATTATGGGCCGTTAAAATTGCTACAAAAGCAATAAAAAACATTCTCAGAAAAAGCAAAACTGATGAAAGTTTAGTAACTTTTTTGTCTAGTCTTGTTTCTATGGTTTTCAAGGTATTGGTTGTTATAACTTCAATTACACAATTAGGAGTAGAAATGACTTCTTTTGTTGCTATATTGGGAGCTGCTGGTTTGGCTGTTGGTATGGCGTTTTCTGGAACGCTTTCTAATTTTGCAGGTGGAGTAATGATCTTAATTTTTAAACCGTTTAAAGTTGGAGATTTTGTTATGACCCAAGGAGAACAAGGAACTGTCAAAGAAATTCAAATTTTCAATACTTATTTGCATACTTCAGATAATAAGGTTATAATTTTACCAAATGGTCCTGTTGCGAATGGAAATATTACCAATTTCACTAAAGCTGAAAAAAGAAGAGTTGATTTTATTTTTGGGATCGCATATGGTGATAATGTTCAAATTGCAAGAGATGTGTTAACGAATCTAATCGATTCAGATGAACGAATCATGCAAGATCCATTACCTTTTGTAGGTTTAGGAGCATTAACTAATAATTCTGTAGATATTGTTGTTAGAGTTTGGACTAAAACAGAAGATTATTGGAATGTTCATTTTGATCTTAACGAAAAAGTGTATAAAGAATTTGAGAATAATGGTTTACATTTCCCTGCTCCAACTCCACAAATTTCTGTAAATTAGTGTTGATTTTTTTTATTACTTACTTCCTAATTTTTCATTTCAGACTTAAAGATTTATTATATGAAAAATTACTTATTAAATAGATTAAGTTCTATACATCAAGGAAAAATTATAATTAAAATTATTAGTTAAACAGTTTCTAAAAGTTTATTAATTTTACTTCGTGCGTTTTGTTTCAGACATATCGATTTGGTGGTTACTTCCTTGGTTAGGGATTTCTATTCTTATTGCTCATTTATTGTATTCAAAAGAAAATTGGATCAAAGAATTAGGAAGTAAATGGATATTGACTTTTAAATCATTAAGAGCTTCTGGTTTATTTTTATTAGGCGTTTTATTCATAGGAATATTATTTGAAGCAATATCTATAAGAGTTGAGAAGCCTGTATTTATTACTATGGTTGATAATTCTTCTTCTATGAAAAATTATAAAGATAGCTCTATCGTAAAATCAAAAATTGAATCGTTTAACAATAAGTTGATAGAACGATTTGGTGATAAATTTGAATTACATACGATTACTGTAGGAAGTGAAGTGAAATCTCCTGGAAGTATTGACTTTTCAGAAAATACATCTACTCTTTCTGAAGGTTTTGAATCGATCCATTCTAATTTTTATAGCAGAAATATTGGTGGGATTGCATTCATCTCTGATGGGAATTTCAATAAAGGTTCAAATCCATTGTACAGCGCTGAGAAAATTGATTTAACGCCAATCTTTACAGTAGGAGTAGGTGATACTACTCCCAAAAAAGATCAATACATAAAAAATATCGCTTCTAATGAAATTGCTTTTTTGAAAAATAAATTCCCAGTTGAAGTAGATTTAGAAGGAATCAAAATGGGGAAATCAAATGTGACTGTATCTATTTTAAACAATGGTAAATCGGTTGCTTCTCAATCGGTGAATTTCAGCAATGGAACTTATGATTATAAACATGTTTCATTTTTATTAGAGGCCGATAAAGTTGGTTACCAACAGTATACAGTTTCTATTTCTAAAGCAGGTGGAGAATACACATATTCAAACAATACACGTAATTTTTACATCGAAATTTTAGATGCAAGAAGTAAAGTGTTATTACTAGCTGGTGCTCCTCATCCAGATGTTGCTGCGCTAAAAAGTGTGATAGAAAAAGATGAGAATTTAGATGTAACTTCCTTCTTAGTAAAAGATTGGAAAAGAGATTTAAAGAAAGTTGATTTAGTTATATACCATGAACCTGGTATTCAATACGATGAAAGTTTAATGACATTGATTAGGGATGCTAAAATCCCTGTTTTATATTGTGTTGGTCCAAATACTACAAATTCTATTATCCAAAAATTGAAAATTGGATTGATTACTCCAAATGGAAATCAATTTGATGAAGTTCAAGGTAAAATAAATACAGGTTTCCAGAAATTTGAAGTTTCCACTGAACTTCAGAATTCAATGAATTATTATCCACCATTGAAAACAAAATTTGGAGACGTTACATTGGCAGCAGGCAATGATGTTTTGTTGTTTCAGCGAATTGGTTCAATTCAAAAAAATGATCCAATGATTTATTTTGGTGAAAATCAAAATGTAAAATTTGGAGTCATCTATGGTGAAGGTATTTGGAAGTGGAAAATGAATGAATACATTCGAACAAGCGAATCAAAAAACTTTACTGAATTAATTCAGAAAATTTCACAGTACCTTGTTGTAAAACAAAACACTTCTGCTTTACGAGTAACTTTTCCAAAGCGATTTACTATCGATGAAGAAGTAGAAGTGAAAGCTGAATTTTACAATGAATCAATGGAGTTGATAACAAAACCTATCATTGAATTAAAATTAAAAGATGAAAAAAATAAATCTGATAAATATCAATTTGGCGCGGTAAGTAATTTCTATAAACTTTCGTTAGGGAAATTAAAACCAGGCAAATACGAATGGACAGCAAGTTGTAAATACAATGGTAAAAGTTATTCTAAATCAGGTGTTTTCATAGTTGAGAATATTCAATTGGAAAACATTGAATCCGCAGCAGATCATAATTTATTAAATCAAATTGCGAAACAATCAAATGGTCAATTTTACGAATTGAAAAACATAAATCAATTGTTAAATGATATTGCAAAAAGAAAAGATATAGCTGAAATGAGTTACAGTGAAGCATCATTCAACGATTTGATTGATTATAAATGGCTTTTCTTTTTAATCGTACTAATTTTCGGAACTGAATGGTTCTTGAGAAGATGGTTTGGGGGGTATTAATTTTTATTAAAATCTTTTATAACTCATCCAAAAATGTATATTTGTTGATCAAGATGCAA
>CALPRR020000060.1 GCA_943326025.2 Candidatus Kuenenia stuttgartensis
AATTAATCCCACCATCTTCTCCACCTCATCAAAATCAATCCAAATAGCTTCTGGATGTCTTCTGAACCAGGTTAATTGACGTTTGGCATATCTTCTTGTGTTTTGTTTGATTAATTCGATGGCTCTTTCTATTGATATTTCACTATCTAAATATTGAAAAATTTCAGAATAACCAACTGTATTCATCGATTGAAGATGTCTTAGATGTCGAACAGATTTTACTTCATCAATTAAACCGTTTTCAATCATTAAATCAACTCTTCGATTGATACGATCATATAACTTTTCACGCTCATGATTGATTACAAAACGTTCAACTTCAAAGAAAGGTGGAATTGGTTTGTTAGTTCGTTGACTTGAAAAAGTTTTTCCTGTAAGACGAATCACTTCGATAGCTCTTATGATTCTCATTGGATTATCTTTATCTACTTCGTTGAAATAATCCATATCTTTCTCTTTTAACTCAACTAAAAGAGGATCTAGACCATTCGTTTCAAATTCTTTTGTAATTTCAGCTTTTAACTCATCCGATTTAGGAATTGGATCTAAACCAATACATACAGCATCAATAAACATTCCTGAACCTCCAACCATAATGATTGTATCATGAATTTTAAATTCTGAATTTAAAATCTCAAATGCTTCTTTTGCATATCTTGCTGAAGAAACTTCATCTTCTAGAAAATGTGAATCAATGAAATAATGCTTTACTCCATTTTGTTCTTCTATTGATGGTTTTGCTGTCCCTATGATTACTTCTTTATAAAATTGTCTTGAATCAGCTGATAAAATAATTGTATCTAATTTTTTAGCTAATGAAATTCCTAAAGCTGTTTTTCCACTGGCTGTTGGACCTTGAATAACAATTAGTTTTTTTTTAGACATTTTTAAAGATGCTAGATATTAGAAACTAGACAATAGACTTGAATTAATGATAAACAGAAGCCCACATCAAATAACGACTGTAAATTTCTCTTACATATCTTGTCGTGATACCACCATGCATTGCACCACTTTCTACAACTGGATCTCTATAAAATTCACGTTTCGATAAATTTAGCGCCATTTCTTCCACATTTTCATCCCAAACTAATGGATTTTTACCGTGTTTCACAGCCAAACGTTGGGCATCTTCAATATGGGAACGACCAGCATTATAGGAAGCTAATGCAAATTTCTGACGTTGAACTTTATCTGGAATAGATTTCCAAAAATTAAAATCATCATTTAATTTATGCATTCCTCCCATAATTTGAATTTCTGGAGGAGAGCTTGGATAAACTCCATAACTTGCTCCAGTTTGTGGCATGAATTGAACAATACCATAAGCACCACCAAAAGAAACAGCATCGGGATTAAATTTAGTTTCTTGATAAGCTAATGCAGCTAACATTTGCCAATCCCAACCATATTTCTTCGCTGCAGCTTTAAAGTAAGTATCATAATGAGAAATTTGACCTCCTTTTAAACTTGTTAATGCTAATTCTGTTGTAGTAGTAACATGCTCCATTTCAAAATACTTATGTTGAATATATTTGAAAGTTGTATTGCGCATGAAGTCTTCTAACCAAGAATCTAATTTAGCTTTCAATAATGGACTTGATTTACGTAAACCAAATGCTATTTTTTGTTGAACTGATAAACTCAAAGAATAATCTATGTTATCGTAAAAACTGCTATTTATCTTAGCCACATTTTGTTCAGTTACAGTATAATCAATCATGCCTTCTGAAACCATTTCAATTAATTCTTCAGTCCCAATTTTACCATCATTTGCTTTTATAAATATAGAATCACCTATTTCTTCTTGTAAATGAATTAAACGTTCATAGTAACTAGAATTATTCCAAACATGTATTTCCTTTTCTGCCAATTGAGAAGGATCATGTATCATATTTAAACGCATTTGATCTGCCGACATTTTTTCCCAACCTATTGGTTTACGTTGAATCAAAACTTGATTTGAACGAATGATTGGCTTTGAAAAATCAATTAAATTACTTCGCTCTTTAGTAACAGTATAATTACAAGCAATTAAATCTCCTTCTCCATCCGCTAAAAGTTGATTTAATTCGTCTAAATTATCGACAATTTTTATTTCTAGCTCTACACCTATTTCATTTGCAAATTCTTTTAAAATCTCATATTCAAAACCCATTTTACGACCACGATAAATGAAAAAAGAAGTTGAACTATTTTCCGCTAAGACCGTTAACTTTCCATCTTTAAGGATTTCCTTTAAGTCATAATTAACTGTTTCTAAAACTTCTTGTTTTGTATTATCAACTTTTGAGAAAAAACTAATTTTAGCTAATGTAATGATAAACAAAACAATAGCAATTACATAAAGCGTTTTTAGGCGTTGTGTAACAAAGTAGAAATGTAACTTTTCAAGTATTTTATCTTTCATTTTTCAATAGAACAGATTAAACTATTGATTTTCTACGAGAAGAATCTATAAATGTTACGAAAATCAATGAATTAGAATAAATTAACTGAAAATTCAGCCTTTGCATCTATCATATATTTATGAAATACTTCTGTTATTTGATTTTCATATTGAACAAACACAGTTGGTGCATTAGCTAGTTGATTTGGAAATGAAATTCGTTTAGATAAACCATAACTTGATTTTTCTAAACCTTCCATAAATTGATAATAATGTAACCAGTTGATTTCTTTCATCTTATTCAACATCATGTAAAATCGCTCCGAATAATTCACATTATTAAAATCAATTGAAGCATAGAATTCATTCACGAATAAATCATAATCTTTGTCATGAAATATATTCCAATTCTTTGCCAATAAATGATCAAAATAAAGATCTACAGCAATTCCTGCCACTTTTGGTAGAGGTTCATAAAGTTTATGAAGTAATTCAATTACATCTGGGTGATGATCAATAAAATTGTCAATTCTACGATGTAATCGAATACCTTCTTGAATTTTTTCTGGATAATTAGATAAATCTTTTCCTTTAACGAAATCACCATACAAGTTTGCTTGCATTAAAGCAAAATCGTTATTTGAAAAGTAAAGATGCCCTAAAAAATTCATGCGAATTCAGACAATTCTATCCATCTTTCTGTTTTAGAATCGATTGCATCGACAATCTCTCCCAATTTTTGACCTGCTTTCATCAACTCATCATTCGAAAGTGAAGTGTCTGATAATTTAGTTGTATAAACTTCCTTCTCTGCTTCTAAGCCTTCTAATTCTTTCTCTATTGTTTCAAATTCAATCTTTTCTTTGAAAGACAATTTTCTTTTTGCTGGTGCTACTTTTTCAACTGCAGGAGAAAGTTGTTGTGCTTTAGATTCAGTTTTCACTTCTGCCTTAGCTCCACCCTCTTTATCGCTTTTCTTTTGAGCAGCAATTTCTTTTCTATATTCTGTATAGTTTCCAACGATATCTTTGATTGCTCCTTGTCCTTCGAAAACAAAAATATGGTCAACCATTTTATCCATGAAATATCTATCATGCGAAACAACGATTAAACATCCTTCAAAGTGGCGAAGGTAATCCTCCAATACACTCATTACGAAAATATCTAAATCATTTGTTGGCTCATCTAAAATTAAGAAGTTTGGATTTTTCATCAAAACAGTCATCAATTTTAAACGACGTTTTTCACCTCCACTTAATTTATAGACATAGTTGTAATGCATATTTCTAGGAAACAAAAACTTCTCTAAAAATTGAGCTGCCGACATTTGACGACCTTTATCCAATGGAATAAATTCAGCAATATCACGAATAATGTCAATGACTTTTTTATCTTCTGCAACTTGAATTAATTCTTGATTGTAATAACCAAAAACAACAGTTTCTCCAACTGCAATTGAACCTTTATCAAGCGGCTCTCTTTCTTGAATGATATTTAAAAAAGTAGATTTTCCTGTTCCATTATTACCCACAATTCCTAAACGTTCTTTACGTTTGAAATTATAAGAGAAATTTTCAATGATTACTTTTTCCGGACTCCAAGCTTTTCCAATTTTATGTAATTCTAAAATCTTAGATCCTAAACGTTCCATTTTTACTGGTATGTCTATTTCATCTTCATTGATTCGCTGACTTGCTACTTCTTTAATTCCTTGAAAAGATTCAACTCTCGCTTTTTGCTTAACCCCCCTTGCTTTCGGTTGACGGCGAATCCATTCTAATTCTTTTTTAAAGGTATTTCTCGCTTTATCAATTGTAGATTGTAATTGTTCTTGACGTTCAGCTTTTTTCTCTAAATAATATGAGAAATTTCCTTTATAGCGATAAATTGTTTCGTCTTCTAATTCTAAAATTGAATCACAAACTACTTCTAAGAAGTAACGATCGTGCGTCACCATCAGAATAGTTGATTTAGATTTAGAAAGGTATTCTTCTAACCACTCGATCATATCTAAATCCAAGTGATTCGTTGGCTCATCTAATAACAAGAAATCAGCTTCAGAAACCAATACTTTTGCTAATGCAACTCTTTTTTTCTGTCCTCCAGATAAACTACTGATTAATAAATCTGTATTGTCTAATTTTAGTACTGAAAGAATTTGATTCACTCGAACTTCAATGTCCCAAGCATTCAAATCCGTTAATTCTTGAAAGCATTCATTCAACACATCTTGATCTCCCGATTTCATTGCTAAATTATATTTTTTCACAACTTGCAATTCAGGTAAATCATGCGCAAAAACAGCTTCTAAAATGGTATGATTTTCATCTAGATTTTCAGTCTGCTCCATGAAAGCAATTCGAATATCATTTCTAAATACAATACGTCCATCATCGATTGACTCAAGTCCCATTAAGCAACGTAACATAGTCGTTTTACCGCTTCCATTTTTAGCTACTATTGCTACTTTTTGACCTTGATCAACACCAAAAGTAATGTCTTTAAAAATCGTTCTGTCACCAAACGTTTTGGTGATATTCTCAACTGAAAGGAAATTCATATATTATCTTAAACGATTTAAAGAATCAATTAATTTGTAATCTTTTTTGATGCTATTGATAGCTAAAATTGAGGTGCTTAACCCAATTATTAACAAATAAAATCCAAATCCAAATGAAATTGATTTTGATTCAGAATTAATTAAATAAATATTCACGATAACAATTGCAATTGAAAGAAAATACAGAACAGCTGTAACTCTAGCAATCATTATTTGACGTTTTAAATTTTTATAATTGAATATTGTCAATAAACAAATTAATACTAATACTAAAAACATAATGTAAATAGGCATTGGTGATAATTTATCCAATTCGGTGTTAAACATCTTTTTATCAATAGAATGAGATGTCAAAACCCATTTTCCTTTATCAATAAAACCTGTAAAAATTGTTGTTCCAAAAGAAACAATTGAAAGACAAATAATAGAAACAAGTAAATAAACTGTTTGAATTCGTTGAATCATAATAATTATTTTTTGTGTAAAGATAGGAAAGTCTTTAAACTAAAAGATCATTATTCTTTTAAACAAGCTTATTTTAGAGAAAAATTATAAAATTTTAATTGAATAGATTCATACGAAGTTGGTTGAACTCCTCTTCCTATATTTAAGCAAATCGAATCTATATTTTGATATAATAGATGTGGATTAAATTCAACATGGAATTCAGTAGATTCATTTAAATTCGGAACTCTATATCCTAATAATGCTGATGTTTTTTTTATTTCTTTTCCATTATTGTAATAAAAAACATCAATACTTGGGTTACTTTCCTGTTTTGTCAAAGTCACAGCACCTGTAATACTTATACCAATCAGATTATTTCCCCAATTTTTATTTGGTATCAACGTGAATTTAGGATCAAAAAGATTATAATTATTAATCTGTTTAGGAGTTAATGTATCTATACCAAAAAGATTTTTCAAGGGAGAATAATCATATTTCTCGAAAGAAATCAATTTCGTTTGTGGTAATTTTTCATCCTCAAAAGCTGCACACCAACTATATCGCATATCGGTTTTCATGAAAATTCTCCAATAATTTTCTTTATCCATTAAATCATAATGAATAATATTTTTATTGTATTGTATCTGAAAAATTTGATACATATAAATAAATGAAATTGCAATAAGCAAAAACAAAAATTGAAT
Source organism: Candidatus Kuenenia stuttgartensis (assembly GCA_943326025.2). GTDB lineage: Bacteria > Bacteroidota > Bacteroidia > Flavobacteriales_D > Crocinitomicaceae > CAIUKX01. Next base: position 6,101 of record CALPRR020000060.1, read on the forward strand.
CATTTTTGAGGAATACTTGAAAAAGATTGCAATTGGAATAATGAATATTGGTAAAACATCAATTAATGGTCGCATACCTAACCCTCCTCCGTACCACCAACACCACCATGCAGAAGTTAAATAAACAAATGAACAACATACTATTAACCAACCTAAAAATTGATACTTATTGAACTTATAAAATCGAGTTAATCCAATAAAAATCAATAGCATTACAGGTGAATAAAGGAAAAACCCTTTTTTATAACTAAATAACACATTAAATACTTGTGGGTTATACAAGAAATCAAAATGTTCATCTGAATAGGTATTCAAACTCCAACTTCCTATCTGGTTGTATATATTGTATAATTGAATGAAAACAAATGCAAAAAAGAATAAAAAACCTATTACCAACAATACAATTCGTTTCGTAAAATATTCTTTAATCAGACTTACAAAGTTGTTCCAATCTGAAAAGAAAAATGGTACTAATAAAACAACTAAAGAATTTGTAGGACGAATACTAAATATTAATCCAAGTAGAGCGCAAAGTTGTAAAAAATGAAATTGGGATTTAGATTTCCCCCATTTAAATCCAGTATACACAAACCAACTAATTGCAGCAAAAGAAAATACATGTGAAAATGAAGGAAAGTAAACTGTATAAAAATTCAAATTTGTTCCAAAAGTTACAATAGCAACCAATGTTATAATCCAAAAATTTTCAATTTTCCAAAGCTTAAATAGTTTGATTAATCCTATTATCCCAATCAACCAAAATAAGATTGCATTTATTGAAACGGTCAACTGATAGCTCCTTGAATAACCATCTCCCTCTCCATAAATCATTTTATTTAAAGCATGATTTATAAGAAAAACTGGAGTAGAACAAATTGCAGTACCAGCATAATATTTATTTGTCCCTTTATGTTTTTCGTAATCGTATCTAACACCATAAATAAAAGAAGAAGTTTTATATTTTAAAGTAATACCTTCTAAAAAATGAAAATCTTTATCATCTGAATAAATAAACCATTTTGGTAAATAAGCATAGTAACCTCCTCCATCTGTTTGAATTGTTAGTGCGTGTTCAGGCGGTAACTTTTTTGGATGTATCCATTTAAAATAATTATCACTTTGAGCACCTAAAATATATACAAAAACAATTATAGAAAAGATTAGGAAATTCTTACTATTTAGTAAACTTAATGTTTTATTCAACATTTCAAATTAATAATTTAGCCTTGAGCGATTAATCAAAAAATTATCTAATATAATAATCGCTGACATGGCCTCAACAATTGGAACAGCTCTTGGAACAACACAAGGATCATGTCTGCCTTTTCCAGAAACAGTAACTTCATTTCCGAATTTATCAATTGAATCTTGATCTTGAACTATCGTTGCAACAGGCTTAAAAGCAACTCTAAAAATTATTGGCATTCCATTAGAAATTCCACCTTGAATACCACCACTAAAATTTGTAGCTGTTGATTTATCTGATAAAAATGAATCATTATGTTCTGAACCACGCATTTCTACACTTGAGAAACCTGAACCAAACTCAATTGCTTTAACAGCATTTATGGATAAAATTGCCTTACCTAACTCTGCATTTAATCGATCGAAAACTGGTTCTCCTAAACCTACAGGAACACCTTTAATTTCGCATCTAACACAACCACCTATTGTATCTCCATCTTTTCTTACTTCACGAATTAACTCCTCCATTTGATGAGCAACCTCATTATTCGGACATCTTACTGGATTTTCTTCAATTGATTCATAATTAATTAAATCAGAAGTCGATAATTTAATCGAACCTACTTGGTCAACATATGCGACTATGGTTATTCCTAATTTCGATAAAAGTTGTTTCGCTATAGCGCCAGCAACGACTCTTGAAGCTGTCTCTCTTGCACTAGATCTTCCACCACCTCTGTAATCTCTATGTCCATACTTAGCTTCATATGTGAAATCAGCATGAGAAGGTCTAAAAGAATCTTTAATATGACTATAATCACCTGAACGTTGATCGTCATTTGGAATCATAAAACCAATTGGAGCACCTGTAGTCTTTCCCTCAAAAATACCCGATAAAAATTGAACTTTATCAGATTCTTTTCTTTGAGTAACAATTGCTGACTGACCTGGTTTTCTTCTATCTAACTCTTTTTGAATTTCATCTAAATCCAATTCAAAATTAGAAGGTACCCCATCAATTATACCGCCAATTGCAACACCATGAGATTCACCAAAAGTTGTTACACGAAAAAGTTGTCCAATAGAAGATCCTGCCATAATGTAAAAAAAGAGTAAAGTAAAGAAAAATCTGAAAACTTAGTCTGATTTAGTTAATTTAATTTAATGAAATATGTCGTATTTTTTTTAATTAATTGGCTTTATTTTTATACTTGATTAATTGAATGTTTTTTGAGTTTGATTTTTCAGAAAAAGTATAAAAATGAATCTTCATTGAATCTATTTGACCATATTTTAAATTCGGAAAAATTTCCAAATTCAACTTTTCATATTTCTGAATATCATTTAATTCAGCACCAAGAATAAATTGAGATTTTTTTATCACTTCTTTTTTATTAAAGTATTCAACTAATACCTGCGGATTATCTTTTTCGTCTGCAATTTTTATTAAAAAATTCAATTCAAAAGCAATTTCATCTGTATTTCTCAAAGAATCTTTGTATAACGTAATAATTGGTGAATTAGCTTTGTTTGTAATAGTGATTGATTTATCAAGTAAATATTGACTTTTAGATTGATCAATTTTAAAAACTTTATCAATCTTTAAATTACTTTTGTCAATCTTTTCAAATTCAAAGGCGTAACTCCATCTAAATCGTTCATCATCTTGTAAAAAAACTTTCCAAAAATAATCTTTCTTTATTTCTCCAACATCCAATATAGAATTCAAAATTTGGTATTGAAAAAATTGGTAGACATAAATTAATCCAATAGATACGATTATTAAAAAAGGTCTTAAAAATTTATTGATTTCATTAAATAAGAAAGCTATTGGAATGCAAAAAAGTGGAAGAAAATCTATTAAAGGTCTCATACCAAATCCTACTCCATATTCCCATGCATGCCATGAAGCAACAAAATAAACAACAATAATACTTGTAACTGTTACACCGAAAAATAGATTTCTTTCTTTTTTGAATAAATAATAATAACCTGGAAACATTAAAAACATTATTGGCGCAAAAACAAAGAAGCCTTTATTATAACCAAACAATACATCATCAAAATGAGGTGTTTTCCATTCAGAAAACCATTCATCTGAATATGTATTCATTTTAATCTCACCAATTTGATCGTATGTATTCAATAATTGAATAGAAACAACTATCAGCATTACTGATATTGCATAAAACAAACTAAGCCTATGATGCTTAAATAAGAGAATCAATTTCTCTTTAAATTCTTTCAAACTTGAAAATAAAAATGGCACAATTAATAAAATAAGGACATTTACAGGCCTTGTTATATAAATCGCAGAAATTAATAGTGCAAAAAGTATGATGTTATTTCGACTAATATTCAACGCCAATCGTTTAGCAAAATACAGGAAGCATGCTATTAAAAAGAAAGATGTAACATGCGAAAAAGTAGAATAAATCGACGTGTAAAAATTTAAATTAGTCCCAAAAGCTAATAAGATAATCGTAATCATTCTATAAATTGGTTTCACATCAAAAAAATGTAAAAACTTAAATATAAAAATAGAACCAAACAACCAAAAACACAAAGCGCCAATTGTTATTGAAATACGATAACCAAGTGAATATCCATCTCCTTCTCCATAAACAATTTTATGATAAAGATGAGTAGTTAAAAAAAAGGGCGAATTTAATAAGGCATAACCAACATAATATTTATCCACTCTTTGATTTTGTCCATGTTTATTCCACATTGGAAAAAGACTTCTGATGGGATGTTTTTTTTGTACTATCTCTTGAAAACCAAAATGTTTGTATTGGGGATAAATAATATATTGAGGTAAATAGGCATAATAACCAGTACCATCAGAACAGATATTTGTAAAGGTTTTGTCTTTTGTAGTATATCCGTAATACTTATCTGCAAAATGACCAAGTATATAAATTGAAACTAAAAAAGAGAGTATAATTACTCCCTTTTTATTAAAATAGTATTCAATTTTTGCAAATATTTTATTAATCATTTATTTACAAATTGTCTCTTCTGTGTATTTTAAGATTTCCCTTACTTCTTCAATCGTTGGCGCTTCAGCATACGTTCTTAAAACTGGCTCCGTACCTGAAGGACGAATCATCATCCATCTGTTTTCGTCAAAGAAATATTTAAATCCGTCAATTGTTCCAACTTCTTTCACATTATAAGGTCCGAAAGATTTGTAATTCCCTTCTTTACAATTCGCAATGATACTTTGTTTTAAATCTTCCGTGATGTGTAAATCATTACGTTCAAATTTAAATCCACCTACAATATCATAAACCTCATTAATCAAATCGTCTAACGATTTTCCTGATTTCGCCATGAATTCCCAGATAATTAAGCCCATCCAAATCCCATCACGTTCAGGAATATGACCTTTTACTGCAATTCCACCAGATTCTTCTCCACCGATTAACACATCTTCTTCTACCATTTTAGTAGCGATATATTTGAATCCGATTTTTACGATTTCACTTTCTAATTTATAATGATCTGCTAATACTCCAACTCTAGGTGTTGCACTGAAAGCTGTTACCACTTTACCTGACATTTCTTTGTATTTAACCAAGTAATGCATTAATAGCAAAATGATATGATGAGAATCAACAAATTCTCCTTTACCATTATACAATCCAATTCTATCAGCATCTCCATCAGTTGCTAAAGCACAATCAATAGATCCATTTGATTTGATGAAACTTTCTAATTCTTTTAAATTTTTCTCGATTGGTTCAGGAGCTTGTCCATGAAATGATGGATTGTAATCACAATGTAACAAATGTGTAGCAGGTAAAATTCTTCTTAATACATTCTGACCTGCGCCATACATTGCATCATAAGCTAAATTCAATCCTGAATTTTTAATTGCCTCTAAATCAAAATTTGCTTCAATATGTTTTACATATCTTGTTTCTAAATCAACGATTTCAGCCTGACCATTTTGAATTGCTTCTTCAATTGAAATTGAATCTAAATTAATATCAAATGTATCAGGAATAATATCTTCTATTTCTTGAACTTGCTCTGGAGATAAAGGCCCACCAAAATGACCTTTTAACTTATAACCGTTATATGAAGGAGGGTTATGACTTGCTGTTAAAACTACACCTAACGAACAACCTAATTGAACAGCCCCTAAAGAAACCATTGGTGTAGAAACAAACCCTTTAGCAAATTTCACATTAATTCCTTGACTCAAATATACTTTTACAGCTGCATCTAAAAATAATTCTCCTGCAAAACGACAATCATGTCCAATTACGATACTTGGATTTTGAAAATTTTTCTTCACCCAAACACCTGTCGCAGAAGCAACCCTTACAACATTATCGACAGTAAATTCTTCAGCAATAATTGCTCTCCATCCGTCAGTTCCAAATTTAATTTTAGTTGCCAATATTTTAAGTTTTAATTTTGAGAAACAAAGATAATAAACTGTTTTTGATAATTAGTTGCAGAATTCAAACAAAAAAGCCCCTCAATTTCTTGAGAGGCTTACTAAATCAGTAAAAGTATATTACTTTTTAAATTCGTTGATTGTTTTTTCAATTATCGCAACACAATCTAACAATTGCTCTTCAGTCATAACCAAAGGAGGAGCAAAACGAATAATATTTCCATGTGTTGGTTTTGCTAATAAACCATTTTCTTTTAATTGCACACATAAATTCCACGCCGTTGCACTATCAGGGGTGTCATTTACGATAATTGCATTCAATAAACCTTTCCCTCTTACTTTAACAACTAAATCAGTATTATCAATTATACGTTGCATTTCACGTCTGAATAATTGACCTAATTTTTCTGCATTCTCAGCAAGCGCTTCATCTTTTACAACTTCTAAGGCTGCAATCGCTACTTTAGCTGCAATTGGGTTACCACCAAAAGTTGAGCCATGCTGACCTGGTTTAATAACGTTCATGATGTTATCGTTTGCTAA
>CALPRR020000061.1 GCA_943326025.2 Candidatus Kuenenia stuttgartensis
CATCACATCATGGTTCCAAAAGAAGGAGCAGCAGTTCATATTAATGCATTCAATTTCCCGATTTGGGGTATGTTGGAAAAAATTGCCGTTAACTTAATGGCAGGTGTTCCAGCAATTGTCAAACCTTCAGAGTACACAAGTTTCTTAACGGAAGTAATTACAAGAGATATTATCGAATCTAAAATTTTACCAGAAGGGGCTTTGCAATTAGTGGTAGGACTTGGAAGAGGAATTTTAGACCATGTTACTTCTGACAATGTGGTTACGTTTACAGGAAGTGCTTCAACAGGTAAAATCTTAAAGGGTTTACCTCAAATCGCTCAAGAAAGTGTATCATTTAACTTAGAAGCAGATTCTTTAAATGCAACTATTCTAGGTAAATACGCAACACCTGGAACAGAAGAATTTGATTTATTTATCAAAGAAACAGTAAAAGAGATTACGATCAAAGCTGGTCAAAAATGTACTGCAGTTCGTCGTATAATCGTTCCGGAAGATTTAATCGAAGAAGTAGAAAAAGGAATTGCAGCTCGTTTGGCTTCAACTAAAATAGGAGATCCAAGTCAAGAAGGAGTTCGAATGGGTTCTTTGGCAACAAGATTACAAGTTGATAGAGTTAGAGCAAGCGTTGAAGAATTAGCAAAATCCCAAAATATCGTATTTGGTGATTTAGATAATTTTGATGTGATTGGTGCTGACAGAAATAAAGGAGCATTCTTCTCTCCAATTTTATTTAGAAATGATAATCCATTCGTAAATACTGATTGTCATAACATTGAGGCATTTGGTCCAGTTTCGACAATAATGCCTTACAAAACAATTGATGATGCAATTGAATTAGCTAAAATGGGTAAAGGTTCATTGGTATCTTCAATCGTTACACCTAATGATCAAGAAGCAACAGAATATGTAGTTGGAGCAGCTTGTATGCACGGTCGTATTTTAGTCTTGAATAAAGATTGTGCGAAAGAAAGTACTGGTCACGGTTCTCCAATGCCATTGTTAACGCACGGTGGACCAGGAAGAGCTGGTGGTGGCGAAGAAATGGGTGGAAAACGAGGAGTTTTACATTACTTACAAAGAACTGCGATCCAAGGACATCCAACAACGATTACTAAAATCACACAACAATTTCAAGTAGGAGCGGAGATGCCAGAAGCAAATCCTCATGTATTTAGAAAATACTTCGAAGAGTTGGTAATTGGCGAAACAGTTTTCACACATAAACATACAGTGACTGATGCAGATATTGTAAACTTTGCGAATGTTTCAGGAGATAATTTCTACGCACATATGGATGCAACTTCTTTAGAAGGGACTATTTTTGATAGAAGGGTAGCTCATGGATACTTCGTATTATCAAAAGCAGCAGGTTTATTTGTAGATCCGAAAAAAGGTCCAGTTTTATTGAACTACGGATTAGAAGAAGCTCGTTTTACAAAACCAGTTTATCCTGGAGCAACAATTGGCGTTCGTTTTACAGTAAAAGAAAAAGTAGATCAAGAAAAACGTTCAGAAGATGATATCGCTAAAGGAATCGTGAAATTCTTAGTAGATGTATATGATGAAACAGGAGAAACAGTAGCATTAGCAACTATTTTGACAATGGTTAAGAAAATTAATCAGGATTAGAATTTAAATTCACAAAATATATTGACACACAATGATTTCGATTATTGTGTGTTTTTTATTTTTATAAAGTTTTTTTGATTACTTATTTCTCTTCAAATACATATCGTATATCATCCCGTCTGAAAGTCCGATTTTAGGCACGATGATATTTTTACATTTAAGCTCCTTCATGATGTATAGATAAATATCCATTGCTGGAACTATAACATCTGCTCTATCAGGTTTTAACTGGTATTTTTCAACTCTATGCGACAAACTTAATTCATCAATTTCATCTCTTAAATCTTTGATTTTTTTGACTGAAATTGTTTCCATGTGTTGCGCACCTAACATTTTATGGACTTTATTAATATTTCCACCTGTAGCAAAAATTTGGTGAACTGTTTTAATCTCCACGTGAAGTGCTAACCAATCATGAATTTCTTTCCAAATATCTTCGTTTACTTTTCCTTTTAATAAACGAATAGTACCAATTTGAAATGATTTAGAAGCTAAACGCTCTCCATTTTCAAAAACACTTACTTCGGTACTTCCACCACCAACGTCGATTACAACAAAAGGCATAGTTTTATCAAAATCCATTAAGAAGAAAGTACCAAAAATTAAATCGGCTTCTTCATTTCCAGATATAATATCTATTTCAACACCAGTTTGATTAGCTATAAGCTGTTGAATTTCTTTACCATTTGAAGCTTCACGCATTGCAGATGTTGCACATGCTCGCAGTTCTTTTACTTCAAAAATCTCAGAAATTAATCGAAAAGCTTTTATTGTTTTTGCAAAATGTTCTGCTTTCTTATCAGATATCTTACCATCTTCGAAAACTTCTTCTCCCAAACGCAATGGAATACGTGTATACGATATCTTTTTGACAAAAGAATGTCCATTCTCTGTTGTCACTTCACCAACTAAAAGTCGGGCAGCATTAGTTCCAATATCGATCGCTCCGTAACGCATTTTTTAGGTAAAGCTAATTATTTTTTTCTAAAGAAAATACGAATTGGCACCCCTTGGAAATCATAAATTTCACGCATTCTATTTTCTAAGAAACGTTTGTAGCTATCTGGAATGTATTGAGGTAAATTACAGAAAAATGCAAATGAAGGACTTTGCGTTGGTAACTGTTGAATGTATTTAATTTTCACATATTTACCTTTCAAAGATGGAGGAGGAGTAGCTGCAATGATATCACCCATTACATCATTCAATTCTGAAGTAGAAATTTTACGTTTTTTATTTTCGTAAACTTTCATTGTCTCTTCCAACGCTTTGTGCACACGTTGTTTTGTTACTGTAGAAGTGAAAATAATCGGAACGTCATTAAACGGAGCTAATTGTTCTCTAATTTTATCTTCCCATTCTTTAGTTGTTTGGGTTTCTTTCTCAATTAAATCCCATTTATTTACTAAAACAACAACACCTTTAGCATTTTTCTCAATTACATAATAAATATGTAAATCTTGTTTTTGAAGTCCTTCCGTAGCATCGATCATAAAGACACAAACATCAGATTCTTCAATTGCTCTAACTGAACGTAAAACTGAATAGTATTCTAAATCTTCTTGAACTTTTGCTTTTTTACGAATACCAGCTGTATCAACAATCATGAAATCAAATCCAAAGGCATTGAATCTTGTATTGATTGCATCTCTTGTTGTACCTGAAATATCTGTAACGATGTTTCTTTCTTCACCTGTAATTGCATTTACGAAAGAAGATTTTCCAACATTTGGTTTACCAACGATACATATACGAGGTAAGTGATCTAATTCTTTGACAGATTCATCTTCGATGTCCATGAATTTCACAGCATCATCTAATAATTCTCCTGTTCCACTTCCGTTTGTTGCAGATAAATCGTAAACATCACCAATTCCTAATTGATAGAATTCAGATGAAAGACCGATACGTCCACTATTGTCTACTTTATTCGCAACTATAAAAACTTTCTTTTTAGATTTTCTCAATAATCCAGCAACTAATTCATCAAAATCAGCAATACCAGTTGTTACATCCACCATGAAAAAGATGATGTTTGCTTCTTCAATTGCGATTAAAACTTGTTTACGAATCTCTCCTTCGAATATATCATCTGTCCCACTTGCGTAACCACCAGTATCAATTACAGAAAATTGGTAACCATTCCATTCACCTCTTCCGTATAATCGATCACGTGTTACACCACTCACTTCTTTCACGATAGCGTTAGAAGATTCTGTTAAACGATTGAATAAAGTTGATTTTCCTACATTTGGACGACCAACAATTGCTATAATATTTCCCATTTTATCTTTTCAAAGCTAATTACAATTATTACAAAATCAGAACACTTTAATTTGCAATCTGTAATTTGTCAATTTGTAATCTATTTTTTAATACCCGTATTTCTTCAATTTCGTATCTGAAGTTCTCCAATCTTTGTCGACTTTCACAAACGTTTCTAAGAATACTTTTTTCATTACGAATTTTTCGATGTCTTGTCTTGCTTCTCGTCCAATTCGTTTCAACATTTCGCCACCTTTACCAATGATAATTCCTTTTTGAGAATCACGCTCAACAATGATTAAGGCCCGAATTTTAATAATATCTTGTTCTTCTAAATACTCTTCAATTTCAATTTGACTTGAATATGGTACCTCTTTTTGACAATGAATAAAAATCTTTTCACGAATCATTTCTGAAATAAAGAAACGCATAGGTCGATCAGATAAATCTTCTTTGTCGTAATATGGAGGACATTCAGGAATCAATTTCAAAATTCGTTCCCACAACAAATCTATATTGAATCCGTGAAGCGCAGAAAGTAAGTAAACATAAGCATCTGGTAAACGTTCCTGCCAGTAGCTAATACGTTCCATTGCTTTTGCTTGGTCACCTAAATCTATTTTATTGATCAAACAAATCACTGGAATTTTCAATTTTTGAATTTTTTCCAATGTCTCTTTGTGATTCATTTCATCCTCGTTGATGTCCGTGATGAAAATCAAAACATCCGCATCTTGAATAGAAGTATTTACATAACCCATCATGGCATCGTGAAGTGCATATGCTGAATTAACAACTCCAGGAGTATCAGAGAAAACGACTTGATAATCTTCTTCATTGACAATTCCTAAAATTCTGTGACGTGTTGTTTGTGCTTTTGGAGTAACGATAGACATTTTACTCCCCATCAATTGGTTCATCAATGTAGATTTACCAACGTTTGGACTACCAACGATATTTACAAATCCTGCTTTGTGGGACATTCTTAACTTTTTAGATTTGCAAAGGTAATCATTATTGGAGGGGTTTGCAATTAAAAGGCGTAAATAGGTTTATTAAATTAGCGTTAATGTATTATATCGATTTTGTAGTCGATAATTATCGGTTTCTAACCGTTAGAAACACTTAAGTCCTTGTTATTATTAGGTTTTAATTATTGGTTAAAACGTTTTTTCCCTAAAATTATTGATTAAGTTGATAATAAATAATGGCTCACTTGATTTCAATTGTACTATCTTTTTTTGCTTTAATTAATGGTTTTCCCTGTAATGCTTGTATAAGTGTCAGTAATGCCAGTATTCCATATACAATAGAAAGCCCAATTGTCAATTTTGTATTTTTTAAAATATAGTATGAGAGAATTGGCAAAACTTGCAAGGCATGCATACCAATAAAATGAGAAACTCTTAAATCTCCAACCGTTTTACTCCAACCAATGATAAACCAATTAGAATTATCATTTACTGCACCAACACTATGGTTTAATCTTGACCCCATTGCAAAACCCTCAAATGAAAAAATAACGAAAATTATTATTCCTAATCTAATAGCCCATAAATAATAATTTGGTAAATCTGGAAATGAATTAGTAAAAAATAAAATACCAACATAGGCAGTATAAAGAGTTACTAATGAAGCTGCAATTGCCATAATAGAATATAAGGCTGAATAAATAGGTGTACTTATGTTATAATGCGAAAGTTGACCTTTACTTGCTTGAAAAGCAATATAGAAAATTTCAAAACCTAATAAAATTATAACAGACCAATTGAATAATTTGATATTGAAATTTGGTAAGTAGTAGCAATACCATGCCATAGCCCAAACAAAAAGGAAAGTCGAAAAGGCGAATTTAAAAGGTTTGTACCATGCATTTACATTAAACACTTGAGTATTTGAAATCTTTGTAAGAATTATAAAAATTAATGACAAAATAAGACAGATCAAACCATAATAAAAGAGTGACTCATTTCGATTTTTTAATTGTTGTAAAAAGTCTATCATTTTTAATACTTGCTAATTTCTTTTTAATGTTTAATGTAAACTTTAGAAGATCGATTCCAATAATAGTAACTCTTATTTAATCGAATTTTTTTCATTGGTAATTTTCTCTATACAATTTTAATAATTTAGTTGTTTAGATTTTAAAACCAATTATAATAACATATCAAATGATTTATCTATTCACCCAAAGTGAAGGATTCAAACATTGAACTGACCCTCCATTTACAACGTGAATTTCGAAATGTGCTACAGAAACAGAACTTCCTTGGGGAACCGTTAATGAACCGATAACTTGTTTAGTGGAAACTTTTGATCCAACTGTTACATAAGTATCTTGAAGATTGGAATATACAGTTCTATAATTTCCGTGTTTGATAATCACTACTTTTCCTGCGCCTAAAATATTTAAGACACTAGTTACTTCGCCTTCAAATACAGATCTTACTTGAGCATTTTGAGGGGTGCTAATGTCAATTCCATTGTTGTTTGTATATACATTATCCAATGTTGGATGAGCATTTTTTCCGAAACCTTCAGTAATACTTCCTTTTTCGACTGGCCAAGGTAAACGACCTTTATTTGCTTCAAAGTTTTTACTTAAAGAAACAGCTTCCTTGGTGTTTTCGGTGTAATTAACTTCTTTTTTCGCAGTAGTTGTTGTTTCTTTCTTTGTTTCTTTAACTTCAGTTGTTGTTTTTGAAGAAGTGGAGCTATTATTCGTTGCTATAGCACTTTGTTCAGCTTTCTTTTTTGCTTTTTCAGCTTTCTCTGCTTTTTCAGCTGCAAGTCTCGCTTTCTTTTCTGCATTTGCAATTTCTTTTCGAATAGCAGCGTTAATTTTATCTTTTAAAATTTCTTTTTTGCGTTCATCTTCTTTTAATTGAGAGATTAATTTTGACTCTTCATTTTTGAATTTCTGATAAACAACTTCTTTTTTGACTTTATCTTTTTCAATTTCTACTTTTTCTTTTTTCTTTTCATTCAACATTACCAATTTATACTTATTTTCACTTTCGATAGAAGTAATTTCGTTCTTAATCAGTCCTTCATATTGACGAATGATTAAAAACTGTTTTTGTTGAATCTCACCTACTTTTTGAAGGTATTTATTTCTTTTAAGTGCTTGATTGTATGAAGTTGATGAAAAAATATACATCATTTTCCCATATTTATTTCTGTGCTTATAAGCATACAACAATAATTTACGGTATTGCTCTTTTAATTTTTTTAATTTGATACGAAGAGCATTGATTTGCGAACTTTTCTTCGTCAATTTAATTTCAGCTCCTCTAATTTGATTATCAAAATTTCTCAAGAGATTTTCTCTAAATTCAATTTGATTTTCAATGATTTTCAATTCATTTAATGAAGCTTGTGTATTTGTTTTGGAACGATTTAAAAGAGATTTGGTATTCGAAATTTTCTTCTCTAATTTATCTTGTTCTTTCTTTAATTTCTCACTAGAATTTTGAGCATACGATGTCACATTGATTAATAATAACCCAATAAAAATCAATATAAAACGTATTTCACTCACACTTCTCATAACTTTCTGGAATGACCAAGAATATTTCTTGTGGTAAATTTACTTCAATTTTATCGTAGTTTAGCTCGACATTTATTTTATTTCTTGGCGTTGTAATGTTAATTACTACATCTTTAGGAAAACGGTATCCTTCAATTATTTCACTACTTAAGTAATTTACTTTAATTAAAGTTGAATCTGAAGGACTTTCAATTTCCATAGAAGTCAATTCTTTTGCATCACGACTTAGATAATATTTTATGCTTATATCGTCCTTTGATTTTTTTTCATTTCGTCTAATTTTAAATTTACGATGTGAGGACAATACATAATTTAATGCATGATCGTGTATTTGAAAATAACGCTGATTCGTATCATAATCTATCGGTAATCCCAAAATAATTTCTTCTATATTTTTGTAATTAAAGTCAACTCCGAAGGATTCTTTAAAAAATCCTAAGTCATGTTTTAGGTAGCATTTATCTTTCTTATTAGTTAAGATCAACGAATCTTTTGTAATAATTGAATTTATAATTGGAATGTTAGCAAATGAAATAATTGCATGAACAGCACTATCTTTCGCTAAACGAATAGATGTTTTAAAACTATTACTTCTATTTGTATCTGTGTAATTTGTTTTAATCTTCGAATAAAAAAACGTCGGACTTTTTCTAGAAATACTATCTAAAGCTTGAACCAGTTCCTGTGTTTTTTTACGTTCTAATTTTTCAGTAACGCTTTCTTCAACATTTTTGGTCGTTGCACAAGAAACGAAAATGAGTCCGCTGCTTATTAAATAGAAAAGGTTTTTAATAAATTGGCTCATAATATTCTTGCTTTTCAATTTTCAATTTTAAATTCTTATTAGTGGATTCAAGTTCTAGGGCTTTTTTCCAATATTCAACTGCTTTTGAAACTTTTCCAGCTTTGAAATAACCATCGCCTAAATGTTCAATAATGATTTTATCATTCGGATTGACTTCATATGCTTTCAAATACTGTTCCATTGCTTTACTGTATTCCCCTTTTTGAAACAAAACCCAACCATAAGTATCTATAAAGTGAGGTTGACCAGGAGATTTCTCATTCGCTAACTTAATCAATTCTTCTGCTCTCTTTAAATCTAATTTAGCTAAAGCCAAGCGATAAGCAAAATTATTCATGTTAAGTGTACTATTTTTGTCTAATTCTAAAGCAGTGTCATAATTCTTTTTACCTTCAGAATTGTTTTTTAATCCGAAGTAAGCTTCTCCAATTTGAGCATAAAACTCTGCTTTCAACGTTTGATCATTGACAATCAATTCTTTTCCAATTTCAAGATTATCAATTGCTTCTTGGTGTTTTTTCAACTGGTTTGCTGAAATACCATTAAACAAGTATACATTGGTATTATTTGGAAAGTATTCTAAACATTTTTTACTATCTAAATAAAGATTTTCAAAATCCGTATTTTGATATTCCATTACTAAAACCTGATTCCAAATTGGGAACTTTGATTGCTCAAATTGTAAAGCTTTTTTATAACTTTTCAATGCATTTATTTGATCTTCCACTTTCAAATAAAAATCACCTTGAATAGAAAATGATTTTGAATCATTCGGATATTGTGCAACTAATATATCAGCTAATTGAAAATCATCTTTTGTCAATTTTGAATTATTTTCATGAATATCAATTAGTATTTTCATTTTAGAATCTAAATCGACATCTTCACAAGCAAATGCTCTAAATAATTCAGTGTAATAATCAGCCGTTTTTCCTTTTTGCTTATAAATATCTGCTAAACCTAAATGCACTCTACCATTTGTAGGATCAGCTTTTGCCATTTCTTCAAGTGTAGCAACGGCTTTTACATCTTGTTTCGTTTGAAAATAATAATCAACTAAAACACCTATTAATTGAGCATCTTCAGGATGAATTTTACGTGCTTTTAAGATTTCTTCAACACCTTTTTCAGGTTTCTTCAATTCTATGTACAAACGAAATTTCTGAATTGCCAATTCTGGTATAACTCCAATTTGTTCTTCTGTTTTATCAAAAGCTTTGATAGCATCTTCTGTTTTTCCAGTTCTAACAAGACTTTCAGCATATCCATATAACCAATCAACATTTTGAGGTGCCGATTTAACTAATTGCTCGAAACATTTTACTGATTCAGTATATTTTTTCTGCTCAAAATTCATGTACGCTAATTCTTGCAAATACCATGTATTTTTAGGATCTATTAATGAGGCTTTCTGAATGGCATCCGCTGATTTCATTAAATCATTTTTTTGGATATAAATTTCAGATAGAGCATAGTAAACAGCATCATCATCTTGGCGAACACCTAAGCAATAATTTAAAGCTAAAATCGCATCGTCAAATTCGCCTTTTTGTTTTAAGCGAAGTCCTTCATGAAATTTCTCTATATATGGAAAATTTGCCTTTGTTATTGGAGCTGATTTTTTACCTTCATGTTTGAAGAGAGCACATGAATTAACAAGTACAATCAATAAACCAATAGCGACAATTTTTTTTAAATTCATTAAGCAATAATTGAGTAATCACTTAAACTCAAATCTCGAGCCAAACCTTTGTATTTTGCATTTGAACCTAACATTGAATCTTTTAAATTGGCATCCATAATGATTGCATTTGCTTGTAAAATACTATTATGAATGATTGAATTTGTTACCATTGAACCATGACCTAATGATACATGTGGACCAACAATAGAATTCTCAAGAATTACATCTTTTCCAATGAAACAAGGTGGAATAATAATTGAATTAATCAATTTCGAAGAGGGATGAACCATCTCTAAATTTTTCGCATAATCATATTCCAATACACGTTGATTTGTGAAAACGGTTACTTCTTTGTTACCACAATCTAACCATTCAATTACCTCTCCTGGCTTGAATTTTTTACCTGATTCAGTTAATCTTCTCAGAGCATCTGGTAATTGGTACTCACCACCTTTTATTACATCATTGTCAATTAGATATTCACATTCTTTACGAAGTGCTAATCCATCTTTGAAATAATAGATTCCAATCATCGCTAAATCAGAAACAAATGTCGAAGGTTTTTCAACGAAATCAATAATTTCACCTTTGTCGTTCATCTTGATTACACCGAAAGCACTTGGATCTTCAATTTGTTTTACCCATAAAATACCATCCGCATTTGGGTCAATTTTAAAATCTGCTTTAAATAATGTATCAGCAAATGCAACAACAACTGGACCATCCAACATTTCACTCGCACACAAGACAGCATGAGCTGTCCCTAACGGTTTGTCTTGGTAATATATTTTTGCTTTTGCACCTAATTTTTCAGCTACTTTGATTAATTCTTTTTCGATATCAGCACCAAAGTCACCTATTACAAATCCGATTTCTTCAATTTTTTCACTACAAACTGCAGCAATATCTTCTACTAAACGGTGAACAATTGGTTTGCCTCCAACTGGTACTAAAGGTTTAGGAACTGTTAATGTATGAGGACGTAATCTACTTCCTCTTCCTGCCATTGGTACAATTATTTTCATAGTCTTTTATTATTTATTCCTAAAGGATAGTAATATCAATTTATTTAACTCCTGTGCTTCCAAATCCTCCTTCTCCACGAGCAGTTTCTGATAGAATCTCTACATTTACCCAATTCGCTTGTTCTACTTTCGCAAAAACCAATTGAGCAATTCGTTCTCCATTTTCTATAACAAATTCTTCGCTTGATAAGTTGATCAAAATCACACCAACTTCCCCTCTATAATCAGCATCAACCGTACCAGGTGAGTTCAAAACTGTTATCCCTTTTTTCAATGCTAAACCGCTTCTGGGGCGAACCTGTGCTTCAAATCCTTCGGGAATCTCCAAAAATAAACCTGTCTTTACCAATACTCTTTCTAAAGGTTTAAGAGTGATCGCAGTTTCTAAATTTGCTCTTAAATCAACACCTGCAGAAGCAGAAGTTTCATACTTAGGCAATTCATGTTGCGACGTATTTTTTATTTTAACTTGCATGTATAAACGAGTCTGTAACTGTCAAAGATAATGAAAATAATAATGTTGAGCGCAATACGAAAAGCAGGTTTTTAACCGTGAATGTTTAATAACAATAAGGATGTATTATCTAACGACTTTAGTTGGTTTTTCCATAAACCAAATTAATCCGATGTAGACTAAAATAAACATGTTATGTACAAAGAATTTACCAAGAGTTTGTTCCTCAAAATTTAGTGCGACAGCTATAAAATAAAATGCAATAGCTGTTCCTAAATACAAGAAAAACTTACGTAAATTGTATTTTATTGGATAGTATTTTTGACCTAGAATGTAAGAAGCAACCATCTGAAAAGCATAGACTATAAATGTTGCCCAAGCACTCGCCATGTAACCATAAGTTGGAATAAAAATAATATTGATTAAGAGTGTTAAGAGAGCACCTGTAATTGCTATATATGCACCAAATTTCGTTTGTCCGCTCAATTTATACCAAATACTCTGATTAAAATAAACACCAACAAATACATTTGCTAATAGCAAAATTGGAACGACATTTAATCCTACCCAATAGGATTCATTTCTAATAAAATGTTTGAAAAAATCAATGTTCAACGAAACCAATAAAAAGACCAAACAAACTACAGCAACGAAGTAATTCATCACTTTACTGTAAATTTTATTTTTGTCTTCACTCTTCGCTTGTGCAAAAAA
>CALPRR020000062.1 GCA_943326025.2 Candidatus Kuenenia stuttgartensis
ATTAAGTCATATAAGGATTTATTAATTTGGCAGAAAGGTATAAGTATTACTAATTTAGTTTATACTTTATTAAAATCTTTTCCAAATGAAGAAATGTATGCATTAACAAGTCAATTAAAACGTTCAACTGTTTCAATTCCAAGTAATATTGCAGAGGGATTTGGTAGAAATTCAGTAAAAAGTTATTTGAATTTTCTAAAAATTTCTAGAGGATCATTATTTGAATTAGAAACACAATTGATTATAGCTGAAAATCAGAATTACATTCAAGATATTGAGCTTTATAATAAAATAATGGGTTTGATTATTGAAGAAGGAAAAATGATTAATTCTTATATAAATAAACTTGAGCAAAATTTAAAAAATTATGTTTAATTAGGTCTTTATCGAATGTCAAACTAATGACTATTGACTAATGACTAAAAACTCAAAGATAAAATGGCAAGTAAAACGATAAACATAAACCTTAAGATTTGGCGTCAAAAGAATGCTAATTCTAAAGGAAGCATGGAAACTTATAAATTAGATAATGTTTCTACTGACAGTTCTTTCTTGGAAATGTTGGATCAATTGAATGAGCAATTAATTAACGAACGTCAAGAGCCAATCGCTTTCGATCACGATTGTCGTGAAGGAATTTGTGGTATGTGTTCTTTATTCATTAATGGAGAAGCTCATGGACCAGATAGAGCTGTTACAACATGTCAATTACACATGCGTAAATTCAAAGATGGTGAAACAATTTTTGTTGAGCCATTTAGAGCAAAAGCATTCCCTGTAATCAAAGATTTAGTTGTTGACAGAAGTTCATTTGATCGTATTCAACAAGCTGGTGGATTCGTTTCTGTTAACACTTCAGGAAGAACAATGGATGCAAATGCAATTCCAGTTCCTAAACATGATGCAGATAAAGCTTTTGAAGCTGCTGCTTGTATTGGTTGTGGTGCTTGTGTTGCTTCATGTGTAAATGCTTCTGCAATGTTATTCGTAGCAGCTAAAGTTTCTCAATATGCTTTATTGCCTCAAGGTAAAGTTGAAGCAAGGGATCGAGTATTAAACATGGTAAGAACTATGGACGAAGAAGGTTTCGGTAACTGTACAAATACAGGTGCTTGTGCCGTTGAATGTCCAAAAGAGATTTCTTTAGAGAACATTGCACGTATGAATAGAGAATATCTAAAAGGTATGCTAACAGCAGAGTAATAAAATAATTTTAATGAAAAAAGGGGGTTAAACAATGTTTAATCCCCTTTTTTCATTAAAATTAAAACAACTATATGTTAAAAAATTATATTTTATATTATTTTTTCTTTAAATTTGTTTTGCACTAAATAATTTAAAATATGAAAAAAATTTTACTTTCACTTCTTGTCGTTGTTAGTTCTTTAACTGCAATGTCTCAAGTTATCTTTAAAGTTCAATCACCTTCTGTAATTTCAGGACTTTATCCATTTACAAGCAATGGAGATGGTTCAAACTGGGGCTTACCAAACTTAAATAACCCAGCTGATGCAGTAGAAGATACATTAAAGATAGTTAATGATGGTACACCAGGATTAAATGCACAAGGCAATCCAAAATCTGCTGAAGGATGTAGCGCAATTCAAAATAACTTAACAGGAAAAATTGCTGTTATTTATAGAGGATCATGTGCTTTTGCTGTTAAAGCATTAAATGCACAAAATGCTGGAGCTAGAGCAGTAGTTTTTATTAATAATGTTCCTGGAACGCTTAATTTAGGTGGTGGTACAACTCTTAATACAGTTACAATACCAGTATCAATCATTTCAAACTCTGACGGTGCACTTATAGTAAACCAAATGGCTACAGATTCAGTTATTGTATTCTTAGGTAACAAAATCAATTTCTTTGCAAATGATTTAGCAACTAAAAATACTGATGTAATGGTTGCAAAACAATTTGCAAGTCCAACTTTACTTAGTCAAAATGCAACAGAATTTAATATTGATTTAGGATTAAAAGTAAGAAATTACGGAACGAGCAGTGCAACAGGTGCAACTGTAACTGCATCAGTAAAATATAACGGTTCTGATATTTATACTAATACTTCAAGTCCATTTAATTTACCTGTTGCAGATAGTATTTTTGTTGATTTTCCTCAGTTTTCACAAAGCAGCTATTCTCCAGGAAAATATACACTTTCTTATACGATTAATAATTCTCTAGCTGATCAAGATACTTCTGACAATACATACAGAACAGATTTCGTTATTTCTGATACTTTATTTTCATATGCACCTTTAAATAGTGTTACAAATTTACCTATTGCTAATAGTGGAACACAACCAGCAACATTTAGTAGTGAATATGATGCTTGTATTGCTTTTCAAAATCCAAATGCAAACAGAATTCAAGCAGAAGGATTATATTTTTCAGCTTCAACAAATGCTGCAGATTCATTAGCAGGTCAAGAAATAGTTGTTTCAGTATACGAAATAACAGATGTATTTGATGATTTTGTAACTGCTCCAGCTGCTGGTTCGGTTAACTTTTTCCCATTAACACAAGGTTTCTATTCGTACCCTGCAAATGGTAATCAAGCAAACTTGCAAAGAACAATGATTTATAAACCATTCGCTGAAATTGTTGAATTAGAAAATGATAAGCGATACATGTTCTGTGCTCAAGCTAAATCTTCAAAAGTATTTATTGGTTACAACACTAAATTAAATTATGAAACAAATATTGATTCATTATTACAACCATTAGTGCCAGTTATTTCAGATGGTTCTGTAAATTTAGCAGGATTTGGTGGTGACAATGTTCCAGCTTTAGCTCTTAAAGTAAATGCTAATACTGTTGGAATTGCTGAAAACAATAAAATTGACATGAATGCATTCCCAAATCCAACAAAAGGTAATTTAACTATTACAATTCCTGAAAATGGAAATGGTTCAGTAAGAATAACAGATATTACAGGAAAAGAAGTAATGAACGTTAATGTTACTTTCGCTAATAATAAATCAGTTGTAAATACTGAAAACTTAGAAGCTGGAATGTACATTGTAAATGTTATCGTTAACTCTAAAGTTGCTCAAACAACTATCGTTAAACAATAAGATTTAAAACATACATATTAATTTAGAGGGAGTTTATACTCCCTCTTTTTTTGTGCACTATTTTGAATTTTAGAAAAGCTTAATAAAAATAAAAAAAGCAGAATAAGATAACATCATTTTCATTCTGTTACTCATTCTGCTTTCTGCGGAGAGGGCGGGATTCGAACCCGCGATACCCTTTTGAGGTATACACACTTTCCAGGCGTGCTCCTTCAACCACTCGGACACCTCTCCTCTTAATTGGGTTGCAAAGTTAAGAAAGTCTTTTAATTAAAAGGTCTTTTTTTAA
This sequence comes from Candidatus Kuenenia stuttgartensis, assembly GCA_943326025.2. Taxonomy (GTDB): domain Bacteria; phylum Bacteroidota; class Bacteroidia; order Flavobacteriales_D; family Crocinitomicaceae; genus CAIUKX01. The sequence goes on from CALPRR020000062.1 coordinate 3,370, forward strand.
ATCAATGTTATACGGACAATTCTCCAATTAGAGAAGTTGACAATTTATCTTTTATGACATCTAATGAAGATTCACTTCCAAGTAAATACATCATTTTCGCTAATGCCGCCTCAGTTGTCATGTCTCTTCCTGAAATAACACCAATTTTACTAAAGAAGGAACTTGTTTCATATTTCCCTTGCTCAACACTTCCAGAACTACATTGAGTAATATTTAAAACAATTCCCCCTTCTTTGATGTAATTCGTTATTAATTCTCTAAATGAGGAATCACTTGGTGCATTTCCTGCTCCAAATGTTTCAATAATAATCCCTTTTACTTGCTGAAAATCAAAAATACTCTTGTAAACATTAGCAGAGAATCCTGGGAATATTTTCAATAAAGCAACATGATTGTCGAAATGCGTAAATAATTTTAATTCAGATAAGTCTGATCTCAGTAAACGTTCTTTATTAAATTGAATTTTTACACCTGCAATTGCTAATTCAGCATAATTAGGCGAACTGAAAGCTTCAAATTGATTAGCTGATACTTTAGAGCTTCTATTGCCTCTGTATAATGAATATTCAAAGTAAACAGCTACCTCTTGTACAATACTTTCTCCTGATTCATCTTTAGAGGCAGCAATTTCAATTGCCGTAATTAAATTCTCTTTTCCATCTGTACGTATGGTGCCTATTGGTAATTGAGAACCTGTTAAAATAACAGGTTTTTTTAAACCTTGTAACATGAAACTTAAACCAGATGCAGTATATGCCATGGTATCCGAACCATGAAGAATTACAAATCCATCATATAGTGCATAATTGTCATAAACTATTTGAGCAATATCTGCCCAACGACTAGGATGCATTTCTGATGAATCAACCGGGTGATCAAAGCTAATTGTAGTTAAATCAATATTTAATCGTTCTAATTCAGGAATATGATGGTACATATGCTTAAAATCAAAACTAATTAACCGTCCTGACTTCGGATCATTAATCATTCCAATCGTACCACCCGTATAGATAATTAAAACTTTATTTTTTGTAATCATAATCAATTCTTACTTTATGGAAGGAAATAATTCAAAAGTATTATTTGTTGTTGTTTCTTCAACTTCTTTTAATGAAATTTGATAAACATCAGCTAATTTTTCAGCAATGTGAACCAAATAACTACTTTCATTTCGTTTTCCTCTATAAGGAACAGGTGGTAAATAAGGTGAATCTGTTTCTAACACTATGTTACTTAAATCGATATTTTCAAGAACTTTATCTAATTCAGCTTTTTTATAAGTCAAAACTCCACCGATACCTAATTTAAAACCTTTATAAGATAAGGCTTTTTTAGCTTGATCTGAATCACCTGTAAAACAATGAAAAATTCCTTTTAACCTGTCATCATGAAGTACATCTAAAATTTCAAAAATCTCTTGAAATGCTTCCCGTGCATGTATGACAATTGGAAGATTTAATTCTTTTGCCCAATTGACTTGCTGTGAAAATGCCGACTTTTGTTCTTCGATAAATGTCTTATCCCAATAGAGATCAATTCCAATTTCTCCGACAGCAATATAGTTTCCTTTGAATAAATAATCTTTAATTATTGCTAATTGTTGTTCCCAATCCTCTTTAACATAACCTGGATGTAACCCCATCATAGCATAGCAATTAGTAGGATAATCTTTCACCAATTGATGCATACCTTCAATGCTTTCTATATCTATATTGGGCAACAATAATTTTTCTACTCCATTTGTTAATGAACGTTGAATCATTTCTGAACGATCATCATTGAATTCAGCTGAATAGAGATGAGTGTGCGTATCTATAAACATCGTTAAATATTAAAATAGAGAAATACTTAATCCAACTTGAAGTAGATTAATGGGTGTGCTTTTAGAATTTGAAAATACTTTATTCATTGAATAACTTCCAAAAAGTGCCCAATTTCTAATCCCAATTCGAGCATGAACAGAATAAACTAAACGATTTACATCAGGGAAATAAAAAGACTTTATTCGTTTATCTATATCAGCTGATTGAATAATGTATTTAGAATATAGATTTGCCTGATAACCAATTTTTCCACCCAGATGGAATTTTACATGCTGCCAATTTTTTGCACTAAATCTTAATTCTAAAGGAATAGAAAAAATATTTCCCCCTAATGAACTTCTTTTAAAAGCATCTAAAGAATCTTTTAATTGGTAAACCGTTGTTCCTGCTTTTACATTCGATAAAAATAAATTATCATGACCAACTTGAAAGAAAGAATGAGAGATACCAGTACCTATAGAAATTGTATTTCCTTTTGTAATCGGAATATCGAATAATAAACTTGTATTCAAACCTAAAGACAATCCTCTGTTTTTAAAAGATTCTATACCTCCTGAAAAAGTAGAATGAGTTACATCAAATATTAAACGATCATATTTACGAACCTTTTCAGTTTCTGCAGGATGAATACCTGTATAAAACCACATAAATCCTGGGCGAAAACGTGAAATTAATGTTGAATCATTTTGCGATTTCCCAAAAACAGAAAATACACTTAAACAGCATATTAGTATAACTTTATATTGAATTAATTTCATTTTCTATTATTTGATACAACAAAATATCCACTTAATGCTTCAAAGTTAATCAAATACTAGAAATGAATAAAAATTTAATTCGTTAAATCATAATGACTATACAACTCCTCTTGCGCATGGAATGGTTCAGAATTTGTTGGCTTTTTATATTCGTTTTTCTGCTTTTTATCAATAATGCGCGATTTGAAATTTCCTTTCCATTGGTAATCGAAAATTAAATCCAATTCTTTTTGTAAACTTGGATCTAAAATAGGGCAACCAACTTCAACACGTTTATCTAAATTACGCTCCATCCAATCGGCACTTGTAAGGTAATAAACAGGATTTCCATTATTTCCAAAAATCATAAATCGTGCATGTTCCAAATAGCGATCAACAATACTAATCACTTCAATATTGTCACTTTTCTTTGGTAGACCTGCAACTAAACAACAAACACCTCTAACAATTAATTGAATTTTAACCCCTGCTCTACTCGCTTCATATAATTTTTCAATGATGCGGACATCAACCAAATTGTTAATCTTCAAACGAATCAATCCATTATTTGATTTTTTAGCATTTCTAATTTCAGCATTAATCAAATTCATCAATTTTGAGCGTGTATTAAACGGCGAAACCATTAACTGCTTAAAATCAGTTTTTTCAAAATGATTTTCAAGTAATTTAAACACTTTTTTTACTTCGTTTGAAATGATTGGATTACTTGTAAAAAGCCCTAAATCGCTATAAATTCTTGCTGATTTTTCATTAAAATTCCCAGTACCAATGTAAGAAATGAATTCATCTTTAGAATTTGAAATTGCTTTATGAATTAAAATTAATTTAGAGTGAACTTTCAGATTTTGAACACCATAAATAACTTTAGCTCCATTTTCTTTCAAACGATTTGACCAATAAACATTGTTAGTTTCATCAAATCTTGCTTGAAGCTCCATTATTACCGTTACTTCTTTACCATTGCTAATTGCATTCATCAACGCATTCATAACTTGTGAATTCGTCGCTAAACGATAAACGTTAATCTTAATGGATTTCACTTTTGGATCTATGGCTGCTTCTCTTAAAATATCAACAACATAATCGAATTGTTGATATGGAAAATGAAGTAATATATCTTTTTCTACAATCGCTTGTAATAAACTCTTTTTATGTTCTAAATCCGGATGAATTTGTGGTGGTCTTGGAGGAAATAATAAATCTTTTCTGCCAAAATCTGGAAAAGAAATAAAATCTTTAAAATTATGATATCGACCGCCTGGAATCATATTCATACCTTCTTTCAATCTTAACGATTTAATTAAGAAATTTAATAATGTCCTCGGCATTGTATTATCGTAAACAAAACGTATCGGATCTGCTTTTTTACGTTCTTTTACACTTTTCTCTATTTTGTCAATAAATGAAGTAGATAAATCATCATCTAAATCTAACTCAGCATCACGCGTAAATTTAAACGTATAAGCCTCAATAGATAAACAATCAAAAATTGAAAAAATACTTTTTAAATGTAAACGAATAATATCATCCAACAGAATAAAATATTCCTTTTTATCATCTTTCAAACGGTAAAAACGAGGATATTCATTCGGTATTTCAATTAATGCAAAATTGGGAGTTTTTTTACTTGGCACAATCATTTTGATTGCCAAATAAACACCATAATCTTTTAATCTAGGAAACGGATGTTTTGGATTTATTATAATCGGAACAATTTCATGTTTTAATTCTTTGTTGTAGAATACATGCAATTGGTTTAATTGTTCTTCGTTTAATTGTGTTTCATCTATAAACTGAATATTTTCCTTAGCTAGTTCGTCAAATAAATAAAGGTATGTTGCTTCAAAATCTTTTTGTTGCTTTAAAACTACTGTCCTAATTTTTTCTAACAAAAGTTTAGCTGACCCTTCAAACCCTTCTACAGGGCGATTATCAACCATAACTCTTCGTCTAAGATTTGCTACTCGAACTCTGAAAAATTCATCTAGGTTATTCGAATAAATTCCTAAAAATCGAATTCTTTCTATCAATGGAACGCGTTCGTCCATTGCTTCCTGAAGTACTCTTTCATTGAACGATAACCAGCTCAACTCTCTATTAAACAATTCCATTTTGCAAATTTCGTGATTACAAATAATCAGTATGTAAACTATATATTAAATTAAAATGAAATAACAAGTTACAAAAAAAGAGAATACCATTCGATATTCTCTTAAAAAATTAGTTTGAAAAAGATTAAACTTTCATTCCTTTTACACGTCTATCTTTACGTTTTGTTTTATTTAATTTTTTCAACACAACCATCAAATAAGCACTACCACTATTCGTGTCAGCAAAATAAGTTTGATTTCCATAACTTAACTGTCCTCCTTGATCTTGTTTCCAATCAGCTCTCAAATAATATTTACCTCCGTTTTGATTTGGTCTAACTGCAAATTTTAAAAAATTTCCAACGCCAACCTCAAAACGAATATTCAACTCATTATTTGGACCAAACCCATCAAAAATACATTTTGTATTTGGATAGATAATAACTCTATCTTGCTCACTATTTTTACTTGACACCAAAGCTCCATCATCAGAAGTACCTTGAGAACCAGAAACTTTACTTTTTGTTAAGATAATTGTAGAAGAAGTATAGAACTGAACTTTTTTCATGTTCTGATCATTCAAATTGTACTCTTCTTTAATTTGATCAGTCAATGGCACTTTAACTCCACAACTAAATAAAATTAAACCAACAAATAATATTAAACTGTATTTCATAATAAAAAATTTTTGCTCGGTAAAGATAACGAAACAAAAGAAACAAAAACAATACCGAATTGAACTTATTCTATTTCCTTAACACTTGAACCAATTTTAAATAAATCATCTTTCAATTTATCTTTATTGTCTGCATTTGTCCAACAAACGACTTTATAAAAATGAGTTTTTGTTTCAACAATAGTTATGTAATAATAGTAAGTATCTTCTGCTTCTTCATCATAATAAGAGGCTTCAGATTGAAGGTAACTTACTCCTTCAGTTGAAAACGTTTTTGTACTGCTTACTTTTCTTTTTGGCAAATCAACTAAAAAATCTTTGATAAAACCATCATAAAATTCAGTTACATTTTCATATTTCAATTCATACATCAACAACTCTTCTTTTGAATCTTCAATAACGAATCCATATCCATTTTTTACTTCACTGCCAAATTGATATGTTGCAACATCATTTAAATCGACCATCTTAATCATATAATCTGGAATAGAAATCGAATAAACATGTCCTGCTTTAATTGCAGTAAATTCTGATTGTGCTTGAATTTTAACTATCAAGAACAATAAGATAACCAAAGTGAATAGTTTTATTTTCATATAATATTATTTTTTGACAAAAGTAATAAATAGATTGAATTGAAAAATAACTCTAAATTTGTTTAAAAAAGTAGTAATGGCAATTCAAGTTCAAGTTTTCACTTTCAATCCTATTCAGGAAAATACGTACGTTATATATGATGATTCAAAAAATTGTGTAATTATTGATCCAGGTTGTTATGATAGAAGTGAACAACAAGAATTGTTAGCCTTTATTCAAGACAATCAATTAGTTCCGAAAGCATTGTTAAATACACATGGTCATATTGATCACGTTTTAGGAAATGTATTTGTTCAACGACAATTTCAATTAGATCATTATATCCATCAAGAAGATTTGGTTACATTAAAAGCAGTTCCAAACTATGCTCACATGTATGGTTTCCCTGCATATGAAGAAGCTGAAACTCCAAACAAAATATTAAAAGGTGGTGAAATGTTGAAATTTGGAGAGATTGAATTTCAAGTTTTGTTTACTCCAGGTCATGCCCCAGGACACGTTGTATATTACAATGCTGAAAATAAATTTGTCATAAATGGTGATGTTTTATTTAGAGGAAGTTTTGGTCGATATGATTTACCAGGTGGAAATTTAGAAACATTGAAAAAGACAATTAAAACTGTCATGTTTTCGTTACCAGAAGACACAACCGTATTCTGTGGACATGGACCAACGACAACAATTGGCAATGAAAAACGTTCAAATCCAATCTTAACGTATTAAATGAAAATTGCTGTCAATACACGATTTCTGTTGCCAACTAAAATGGAAGGTTTTGGTTGGTATACTTTTGAAATTGTTAAACGTATTGTTGAACAGCATCCTGAACATGAATTCATCTTTTTCTTTGATCGAAAATATGATGAGAAATTCATTTTTGGTAAAAATGTAACACCAGTTGTATTAAATCCACCAGCTAGACATCCTATTTTGTTTATGATTTGGTTTGAAATAGCCGTATATCGAGCATTAAAAAAGCACAAAGTTGATTTGTTTTTTTCACCTGATGGTTATTTATCGTTGCGTTCAAAAATTCCACAAATCGGTGTGATTCATGATATCAATTTTGAACATTATCCTGAGGACTTACCTTTTTCAGCTCGTGTTTACTTACGTTTCTTCTTTAAACGTTTTGCCAAAAAAGCTAAAAAAATAATTACCGTTTCAAATTTTTCAAAGGAAGATATTGCTAAAACTTATCAAATAGATTCTTCTAAAATTAAGGCGATTTGGAACGGAGCTTCAGATATTTTTCTTCCGATTGAAGATGATGAAAAATCAATAATTCAATCAAAATACTCAAAAGGAAAACCTTATTTTCTGTTCGTTGGAGCCATACATCCCAGAAAAAATGTAAAACGATTGTTAGAAGCTTATTCAATTTATAAAAACAATTCATCAAATGATTATGAATTAGTAATCGTTGGTGAATCACTTTGGAATAATGCTTTAGACACTTCATTTTTATCTGAAGAACATAAAAATTCAATCCATTTTACAGGACATTTACCTTTGAATGAATTAGCAAAAGTAATGGGTGCAGCTTCTATTTTTATGTTCATTCCTTACTTCGAAGGCTTCGGAATTCCAATAGTAGAAGCCATGAAATGCGGTGTTCCAATCATTGCAGGCAATAAAAGTGCTATTCCAGAAGTTGCAGGAAATGCAGCAATTTATTGTGATCCTTTTGATGTTAAAGATATTTCTACTAAAATGGGAAATTTAGCTAACTCAACTCAACGTCAATTAGAATTATCCAAAAATGGATTACAAAGAAGTGAAATATTTTCTTGGGATATTTCTGCTGGAAAAGTTTGGAATGAATTAAATACAGATTAATATCTGTATTTAAACATCAACATATGAATCAAGAAGACAGAATTTGTGATTGACCAAACCTTTCCTTTTTTATTTAAAATAAATATAAATCACCGAATTTTAATATGTTTAATTTTTTTATAAATAATTATATTTACTCGTTTAATTGTTCAGTGTATAGAATTGAAGTTTACTATACTTTTGATACAGGTATAACTCCTAATTGAATAACTTTTAAATAATTTTTCAGTTCAAAATGCAAGATTCAAAATTTGAAAATATAATTAATTTCAAAAGTTCAATCTTTAAGATACAAACTTCTGCTTCAGAATCTTTAAAGACACTTTTGCATCATACAACTTACGGAACAGATGGTGCATGTTACAGGCATCTTGATACACTGGAGAGAATTGAAGAATTAGATCATCCTTTACATCTTTCGTTGGAACGTAACAATAAAGTTTTAGGTAATTGTACTTTTTGCCGAAGAAATGGAGATTGGTATATTCGTTTTTTTACTTTTGAAACTTCATTTCGTTCTTCTGGAAAAAAGAATCTACAAGCAAAAAAATCAAAATTAAAAGATGAATTAACTAACTTTTTCAATTCTGCGCTTGTTAATGGAGTGAATGAAGAAAAAGTAAATTCTTTTTATGCATACATAGAGCCTAAAAATGTACGAAGTATTCAAATGAGTGAAAATTTTGGATTTCAAAAATGTGCAACGGTCATCACGCAAACTTACAGTCGTATTAAACCAAAAAAAAGTAATCGTTTTGTAGAAATAAAAAATTGGGATGAAATAAAGTCTTCAATTGAAAGTAATTTTCGAAACTATTCTTATTATTTTGATGCATATACTCAACAAGGACCTTTTTATGGTTTGAAAAATGATAAAGGTGAG
>CALPRR020000063.1 GCA_943326025.2 Candidatus Kuenenia stuttgartensis
ACTAATAGTATCACACCTACCTTTACACAACTAGGTGCATATTGCTTAAATTCAACTCCGGCAGCTCTTCCAGCTTCATCAACGAATGCAACGGCGATTACTGGTACTTGGAGTCCTGCTTCGATTAGTACTGCGACACTTGGAAATACTACTTATACGTTTACTCCTGCTACTGGTCAATGTGCTGGAAATACAACAATGGTTATTAATGTAACAAACAGTATTACACCAACATTCACACAATTAGGGCCTTACTGTTTAAATTCAACACAAGTTACACTACCTTTGGCGTCAACAAACAATCCTGCAATTAGTGGAACTTGGAATACAGCATCAATTTCAACAACTACAGCCGGAACAACAAGCTATACATTCACACCATCAAGTGGACAATGTGCGGGAACAACAACAATGGATATAGAAATAAATCCTCTACCTGTTGTTTCATTTAATGCGAGTCCAGTAAGTGGATGTTCACCATTAAAAACAGCATTTACGAATAATTCTACAGATGTTCAATCTGTTGTTTGGAATTTTGGAAACGGCCAAACTTCAACTTTATTAAATCCAATTGACATTGTATATGTTCAAAGTGGTTGTTATGATGTAACATTAACCGTTATTTCTACTGATCAATGTACAAATACTTTAACTCAAAATGATATTGTTTGTGTTGATATTTCGCCAATTGCTGATTTTACATCATCTAATTCAATTATTTCAAGTGAAAATTCAACGATCACATTTCTAAATCAATCAGAGAATGCAACAACATATAGTTGGAATTTTGGTGATGGTTCTAATTCTACATTAACAAGTCCTTCTCATAACTTCAACACATCAAATAATCAGAATTTCACAATTGAATTAATTGCTTATTCACAAAATGGTTGTACTGATACTAGTTATACGGTAATACAAATAGAAGAAGATGAGATTTATTATGTACCCAATTCATTTACTCCAGATGGTAATGAGTTTAATAATATTTTTAAACCTGTTTTTAATAATCAAATAAGTGAAGAAAATTATTCATTATTAATCTTTAACCGATGGGGAGAACTAATTTTCGAATCTAATGAGAAAAACAAAGGATGGGATGGAACATATAATAACGAAAAGTGTAAAAACGACACATACACTTGGAAAATAATATTCTCAAATATTAAAAATGATGACCGAAAAGAAATCGTAGGACACGTAAACTTATTAAACTAAATCACTTAATAAGCGTTACAAAACCAATAAATCTCTTTTCTTCTAACTTATCTGAAATACAATTTACAACATAGGTATAAATTCCATCTGGTGAGAGCTCACCGGTGGAATTTTTACCATCCCAAGATAAATGATCTTGTGTAAAGTTAAAAACAACTTCACCCCAACGATTTATAATAAGCCCATCTTGTACTTTTCCTCCTGTTACAATGATTTTAAACTCATTATTAACATTTCCTCCATCAGGATTAAAAGCGTTTGGTATAAAGACTAAAAATGGATCAGTATCACAAATTTCTTCTATTAAATTAATTGTGTTTTTATAAAAACAACCATTAGCGTCTTTGATTAAAGTATAATATATCCCTGGCTTTTTAATCCATTCTCCGTCAACACTAATAGAATCATAAATGCAAAACGATTTATATTCAGTTAAATCTTTTATATCATAAAAAGATAATTGAATAGAATGAATACTATCACATCCATTCAATCCTATATATGAGTTAGAATAAGTCCCTATATCATTAACCCAATTATTATATATTAATATAGAATCACCTGGACAAATTTGTTTTGATTCATTCGTTATTTGAGATGAACATGGATTTAAAACATTTATTGAAATACATGAATTTGTTGAACATTGACCTGAAGCTACAGCATAACAAATTTCAAACAAACCAATACCTGAAATAGTAGGATTAAAAACACCTGAAGAACTGATACATAAATTACAATTTGAAGTCCATGCACCGGAATTTTGATTTGAAATTAATTGAATAGGATTATCTGTTAAATAAACATCACCAACAGAATTAATTACTACTTGGTTTAGCAGGGCTCCACTTTGAATAGTCAGCGTAATAGTTGAAGATATTGGGCAATTTTCTATACTTGTTACTGTTACAGTGTGATCTCCTGGACATAAATTAGAATTAGTCTGAAGAGTTGAACCATTTGACCATAAATAGGAATAATTAGAAACACCATTAACTACAGAAACACTAGCTTCTCCATTACATAATCCTGAACATGTTTCATTTTGTACAAAAGTATTCAAGGAAAGTTGAGGTGTTAGTCCACATTGCGGATTCATTGAACCAATCCATTCATCATTCTCAAGACTATTTGCTCTCCCTGGCGTTTCATCAACACCTACATCTCCAGCTATCCAATTTGATTGATTATTCCAATCATTCGAAATTAAATTCTTGAATGAATAAACTTTAGACGATGCTGAACCTGAAAAATAAATAATTGAACCATTAGTATTATTACCCCAACTTACAGCATGCAAAGGTGTTCCATTGATCTGTAAATTTGGGATTTGAAATGAATCATTTGAATTACTCATCGCTAATGGAGACCAATTAGCTCCACTAACCCAATTATTATTTGGCGGATATAAATTAGTTATTGTAGAAGGACTATTAACATTTGTCACTTCCAATAAAGTTGATGATGCAGGAATGATTAATCGGCAATTTCCATCGGTTAATGAAATGTCATCAGGAGGCAAAGCAATATTTCTATCTGCTTCATTATAAATGACAATATATGTACCTTGAGGAATTGCTGACCAAAGAATATTATCAGCAAATCGAACTGCTCCTGAAGCAATTCCTGTTCCTGAACCAGTTGCAAAATAACCATTATTATCATCAATAATAACTTTCCTTAAATCAATCGAAGGTACAGGCGAATTACAAGTTTGAATTCCTATCACAACAAATTCAACATACTCAGCTGAATTTGTTCCTTGAGAAACTTCATTGATGATTAATTGTTGAGAAAAAGTAAAAGTGATTAAGAATAAGATTAGAATAAATGATAAACCTATACGAATCATAAAATTGACCAATGTCTATTTTATTTTTATTGGTTTCAGTTCATAGTCAAAGACTAAACTTCAAGGGTTACAATAAAAATATGATTCAAATTTAATTGAAAAGAACAAACGATTTAATTATATTTTTAAAAACATAATACTAAACCGATATATTGTTTAAAATTTAATTTTTGGTTTATAAATATTTAATTTAATGGGAGTTGTAATATTATCACAAAAGTTGATTTTTAATTCTTAAATACTTTTAATGATGTACCATCTTCAAAACATTTCAAATAAACTCCTGAAGGAGAATTTTCATAATCAACTTGTTGACCTAATTGATTTTTATAAACGAAATTAGAATTTCCAAAATTAGATTTCAATGAAATAGGAGAATATTTTTTTATTTTACCATTTAAATCAACTTGAATTAATTTATAGTATGATACATTCGAATTAATCTCATAATCTGTAAAATTATAATTTACAATTCGATGAGAATTCCCTTGACCTTTAACACGATCAATAACTATCCAATTTATTCCATCTATTGATTTTTCCAAAACAAAATAATCATTATCACATTCTGATGCTGTTGACCAAAAAATAAAATTTGAATTACTACTAACTTCTCCGTTAAAATTTAATAATTCTATTGGCAATAATACTCCATTTGATTCGAATGCACCTGCATCAGGATTATTTACTCTTGAATAATTTCTTATATCATCTGAAGGAGCTCCTAAAAGATTACCAAAATCTATTGAACGTGATCCAGATGCCAATGAATAATCATCTGAAGCAATATTATTTAATTGAGGGTCTGAAGTTGATGAATTAGTTGGAGTAAATCCTGAAACACTAGTATAAAAAGAATAATCTAAAGTTACAGTTCCATAATTACGTACTACATCTCTCCAAGTATTGCCATAAATAATGCAATTTTTCAATGTTGAATTAGTTCCTGTATATACACCTCCACAATAAGATGATTGAGCTGTATTGTTATAAACTGTGCAATTCGTCATTGATAAAGTTGTATTCTTGTTTGTATAATCTATCCACAAAGCACCATGACCTCCAGAAGATGTTATGTTATTCTTATAAAGTAAACAATTGGTGAAAGTAACAGAACTTCCAGCACCAGCTAAAATAGAAAATGCAGAACCACTTCCACCTGAAGTATTTGAATATAATTTACACTTTACAAAAGTCATGTCAATATCTTGTGTTGATTCAACTAATACTGCGCCTGAATTAGGATTATTAGAATTACAAATCGTCACATTAGACAAACTAATAGTTGCAGGTGCTGAATAATTTTTTATATGGATAGTGCCACCACCACCAGATGCCGGTGCATCACAATTATCAAAAAAACAATAAGACAAACTCAATCCAGTAACCCCATCAATCCAACATCTAATTCCCGAACCTCCTTCGTTAGAACCTGTTGATGATGCTTTGTAATTCAAAACTTTAATTCTAGAAATAGTAATATTATCATTATTAGCATCAGAAATTGTTAACCAACCCGCTGTTTGGTTAGAAGAAAAAATTGAAGATGGAACACCTGCTACTAGAGGTGCACCTGATATACTAAAGCCCTCATCATTAGATCCAACTGAAATACCTTTTTCAGAATAAGTACCGGCTGCAACATTAATAATGTCTCCAGCACCTAAATTGTATGTAGAAAAAACACTAGCTAATGTTAATTTAGGTGAACCAACTGTAGTGCCCAAATTGGAATCGCTTCCAGAAGTACTTATATAATAATTAGCACTAAAGGCAGATAATTTAACTAAAGATAAAAAAATGATTATTAAAACAGTTTTTTTATTTAAGCTCAATAGTTTCATAGTAATTTGTTGAAGTAGTAATAAATAGTTAATGCTTTTAGATTATACAAAATTACAGCATGTTATATCGAAATAAAAAAAATCTACGTCAGCGGTTTGATATTACAGTAAAATGTTGCGAATGGGGTCAAATGTTAAAATCAATATAAGCATAAATACTTACTTCAGGATACGCCCAAGTATGCATTTAAAGAAATATTAATATAATATCACACTACTTGTTAAAAAATGATTTCAAGTGAATGGTTATGTGTTTTTGAGACATTTTAAAAAATTAATCTTACGAAATAAGCGATTCATCGAATTGCTATTAAAACAATGAAGGCCGTTTATTACTAAACAGCCTTACATTGTTAATGTAATATTATGACTACAATACTTTTATTTCAGTTCTTCTATTTTTCTGGTGCTCATCTTCTGTACAAGTCACACCATTTTTACAACGGTTAATTAACTTCGTCTCACCATAACCTTTTGCAACAATGTTATTTTTATTAATACCTATTGATATCAAATAATCAACACAACTTTGAGCTCTTTGTTGAGACAACACTAAATTTCTAGCATCACCACCTCTACTATCAGTATGAGAACTCAATTCCACTTTTAATTTAGGATTCTCTTTTAAGAATTCAGCTAACTTATCAAGTTCAACTTTACTTTCAGGTCTTAATGTTGCTTTTCCAAAATCATAGAAAACATTCTCAATTGCAATTGTAGTTCCTTTAGAAATGAATTTTAATTCAATATCCTGTTTCATTAATGAATCTTTACTAACAGTACTAATTTCTGAATTACCATCAAAATAACCTTGGTGAGAAGAATGAGTCTCAAATAATTTATTACGCTCTAATTCAGTACTAAAATAACCTTTATCATCTGCAGTAAAAGTTTTTTCTTCACCAGTAACATCATCCTTTATTACTACTTTTGAAAAAGGAATTGGTTTCTTAGATTTTTGATCTATTACTGTAGCATTGATTGTAATGTATTTAGATTGTAAAGTAAGTTTTTTAAATGTAGTATCACTTTCAACTTTATCTTTTGTTGAAAATGTTTCTTTTAAAGGGAAAAATCGATCGTTGTTTATTTCAAATGTAAAATCTTCATTTTTTTCTGTTTTAAATTCAAAATTACCATCTTTGTCGGCATACAAAGTATCAATAATGTTTCCATTTTCTTTAACAACAATTGGTATTAATGCCAAATCCTCTTTACCTTTAAAGTCAGCTACTAATTCTCCTTTCAATACAAACTCAGCTGTTTTTACAAGAACTGAATAAATATGATCAATAATTCCAATTCTATTAGAAGACATATATCCAAACTTACCTGTTTTATCTAAAACTAACGAGAAGTCATCTAGATTTGAATTGATTCCAGAACCTAAATTTTTCAAATTTGATGGTTTTTCATTATCATATGTAACTGAGAATAAATCCAATCCTCCTAAACCTGCTTGACCATTACTAGCAAAATACAATTTATTCTTTTGAAAGAATGGAAACATTTCATTTTGAGAAGTATTAATATAACCCCCTGCATTGATAGGTTCTGACCATCCATCAGATGTTTTTAAGCAATACCAAATATCTGCATTACCTTGTCCTCCTTTTCTATTCGAACTAAACCATAATTTATTTCCATCTTCAGACAAGAATGGTTGTGCTGTAAATAATGAATCTGAATTGTATTTGAAAGCAACCTCTTTATCAGACTTTTCATCATATATAAAAATCCCTGTAGTTGTCAATTGGTTATTCTTTTTAGCATCAAAATTTCTAGCAAAATACCATAATTTATTTATGCTATCATAACAAGCGGTACCGTCATGTCTTGATGACTTCAAAAAATTTAATGTTTCAATCTTATTTTTCTTATTTAATAAATAAATATTTAAAAATGCTGAATTATCATATGACCAATCTTTTGCTGCTAAATCTCTTGCAGAAGAGAAAACTATTCCATTTGGATGAAAAAAAGCACCAAAATCTCCTTTGTTTGAATTAAAATCTACTTCTTTTATTTTAAATTTAGAAGAATCTTTTACGATATCGTCCCAAATTTTGCCATCAAAATATAATTTTGCTAAATCTAACTTATTAGCTCCGTTTGAAATAACAATGCCTTTAAAAATTAATTCTTTTGCTTTTGAATAATTTGAAGTTAATAAGCTTAGTTGAAAAAAATGATATGCGTCTTCATTACTAAAATTTTTAGTTGAACTCAACTTATCCATAGTTGAATAAGCAAATGAATAGTCCTTGCTTTTTTCTGCAGAAATAACAGCATCTTTGTAAACTGATTCAAATAAATCAATTTTTAAATGATCTTTTTCTATTAATTCTTTATAAATAGGAGTTGCTTCCGCAAATCTATAACTTTTAAAATAATGTTCTGCTTGATTTACTTTTAAATTCTGACTAAATAAATTTAATGTAAAAAACACTAAACCTATCAATGTATATATAACTTTCATAAAAATTTCTTACAAATTAAAAATAACGAGGAGAACCAAATGATTTATTCTTTCCATTGATTGAATAACTTAACATGATTTCGTGAGAACCCATATTTTTTATTGTATTCAATCCATTAATAGGGAAATCATAAGCATAACCTACCATAAATTTCTCTTTTAATTGATAAGCCATATTTAAACCAATAGATTCATTGTATCGATACATTGCACCTATCCAAAAAGTTTTATAAAAAAATAAATTTGCATTTAAATCAACAGTTACAGGCGCATTTTCAATTGCTTTTATTAAAAAGCTTGTTTTTAAATCAATTACTGAATTTATCGGTTGTACATAACCAACAGTTATGAAACCGTGTCTTTTAATATAAGATTCACTTAATATTACTGATTGATTTAATAATTTTGACTGAAGCATTCTTGGCACACTTAATCCCGCATAAAAACGTTTTGTATAATAGTATAAACCTGCACCTGCATTAAAATTAAATTGTGAAATTGAAGTCAAATAATCAGATTCTGTAGGATCATCTGCTACAAGTTTTTGAAAATCTACAGCCAATTGGTCTCCTCCACCAGAAATGCCTAAATTTAAATTTCCTCCTCTTTTAAAACGAAGCGTATAAGCATAATCACCGTAAAAAGATGTCCTATTTCTTGCACCAACCTGATCATTACATAAATGCATTCCTAAAGACATATTTCGAATACTCAATGGCGAATTCAACGAAACAAATTGACTTTTAGGTGCACCATTCATACCAACCCATTGACTTCTTATTATTCCTACGACGTTTAAATCTCCTCTACTACCAGCGTATGCAGGATTAAACTGCAAAGGATTAAACATATACATACTACTTTGTTCATCTTGTTGCGCAAAACTGAAATTGATTGCAAAAGTGACAATTATTGAAATTCCAAATTTATATAATTGATTCTTCATCATTTATTTTATTTATTTTATTTCTTTTTATTATCTAACTAATTCAATATATCCTGAACTTGGTTTTTCACCGTTATTCTTATTTATAATATAAAAATAAGTCCCACTAGGTAAGTAATCTTTACCTGTTGCATCACCAACATTTGGTTTTCCATCCCAATTATCATTGTAAGGAGAAGCCGAGTAAACTAAATTACCCCATCTATTGTAGATTTCTACTTTTGCTTTAGCATCAAGATTTAGTATCCAATTGTCATTTTTTCCATTTCCATTTGGAGAAATAATTTGAGGTATTACAGATTCTGTACAACCTAAATCAAAACTTTGACTTACTTCACAACCAATAGAATCTGTTACAATTACAGAATATATTCCAGATCCAACATTATTATTCAATGCTGAATTTGAACCGTTTGACCACAAGTATGTATAAGAACCTATTCCATTCACTCCTAATACTTCGATAACACCATCTTCACTATTACATTTTGGTGTTACCTTTTTAACTAATTGCATAGAAATGAAACTTAAATGAATTGTAATTGGCAATCTTAAAATACTTTCACATCCATTTACAGTTTGAGAAGCATAATAAATACCGCCATCTGATAATGCCGTTGAATTTAACAATAGATTACCTCCAACTGAAGCATCATACCAATTTATTCCATTTGATGGTGTTACATCTAAATTTGATAAGATTGGGTTATCAGAATTACAAAAAGATTGGTCTAAATTCCCAATAGGATTAATTGGAGTCTGATTAACATTTAATAAAATTGAATCTGAATCATTTGTTCCCAAACAAGCACCAGTTCCAGAAACAGTATAAGTTAAAAATACAGAACCATTCGATATCGCTGAAACTAAACCTGTAACTGGATCAACCGTTGCAATTGCATTGTCAGACGTTGACCAAACACCACCACTAATTGAAGAATAAGCAGATGTTGTTGTTCCGGAACATAGTGTTGAATCTATTAATTGCAAAGAACCAGAATTTGGAGCATTTGTAACATTAATATCAATAGAAGTAACTAAATCAGACCCTAAACATGCTCCTGAACCTAGAATAGTATATACAATTGATACTACAGAAACATTTCCACCATTAATAGCTGTTATTTCTCCAGTAGTTGAATTTACGATTGCAATTGTTGTATCAAGACTTGACCAAAATCCTCCTGTAATATTTGAGCTTACTGAAGTTGTTGTTCCGCTACATAAAGCAGAATCTAAGATTGACAAATTGTTAGGTTGAGGAGCCTCCGATACTTCAATATCTAAAGTTGCTGAAGCACTCATAGCACTACAAGCGCCAGAACCATTCACTGTATATGTCATTATAGCTGTTCCTTCTCCAATTGCTGAAATTAATCCTGAATTTGAATCAATTGTTGCAATTGAATTATCAGAGCTTGTCCATAATCCACCTGTAACTGTTGAAGAAGCTGTTGTAGTTGATCCTTGACATAAACTTGAATCTAAAGAAGACAAATCGCCTGCTGAAGGAAAATCAGTAACAGAAATATTAATTGTTTTAGAATCTGATGTTCCTAAACATGCTAATGTTCCGTTAACTGTATACGTAATTAAAACTGATCCAGCACTAATAGCAGTTACTAAACCATTATTTAAATCTACAGTAGCTATTGAATTATTTGCACTCAACCATGAACCACCCAAAACAGTTGAACTTAAAGTAGTTGTAGAACCCGAACATAATGTTGCATCAACAGCAGATAATGTTCCTGCATCAGGCGCTGAGGTAACATTTATAGTTAAACTACCATTTGCATTTGTACCTATACAAGCACCTGTTCCATTAACGGTATAAGTCATCGTTGTTGAACCTCCCGAAACTGCTGTTATTAAACCAGTATTTAAATCTACTGTTGCTACTGATGTATTTGAACTCATCCAAGTTCCACCTGAAACTGTTGAAGTAATAATTGTTGTCGTTCCTGAACAAAGTGTTGAATCTAATGCAGAAATTACTCCTGCAATTGGCGCTTGTGTTACATCTATTGTAATAGTTCCAGAAACATCAACTCCTGTGCAAACTCCGGATCCATTAACAGTGTAAGTCATAATTGCAGATCCTGCACTTACTGCCGAAACAATACCTGTGCTTGAAACAATTGAAGCTACTGAAGGATTAGAACTAACCCAAGAACCACCAGAAATTGTTGAATTAACAGTTGTTGTAGTACCTGAACATAAAGAAGAATCTAATGCTGTCAATACTCCTGTTGTAGGAGCATTTGTAACATTAATATTTATTGTCGCCGTTGCATTTGTACCTAAACAATATGAAGTACCATCAACTGTGTATGTCATTACAGCTGTTCCAGCTGATATTGCTGTAACTAAACCTGTTGTAAGGTTAACTGATGCAATAGAAGCATTAGAGCTTGTCCATGAACCACCCGAAACACTTGAACTTACAGTTGTTGTTAAACCAGCACATAAATTAGGGTCTACTGCTGATAAAGTACCTGCAATTGGTGCAAGAGAAACTGAAATATCAATAGTTGCCGAAGCATTTGAACCAACACAACTTCCTGTCCCATAAACTGTATAGGTCAATGTCGAAGTCCCATTTGAAATAGCTGTTACTAAACCAGAATTTGGATCAACTGTAACTACCCCTGGATTTGAACTTACCCAAGTACCTCCTAAAGATGTTGAAGATGCAGTCGTTGTAGTTCCTTGACATAAAGTTGAATCTAACGCAGTTAATGTTCCAGCAGTTGGAGACGAAATAATTGTTATGCTTTGTGATGCCGTTGCATTTGTACCTATACATGCACCAATACCATTAACAGTATAGGTCATATTTACCGAACCTACTGCAATAGCTGTAACCAATCCAGTATTTAAATCTATAGTTGCAATAGATGGATTATCAGAAACCCAAGTTCCTCCGGAAACATTTGAAGACATTGTAGTTGTTCCACCTAAACAAAGTGAAGCACCAACAGGCGTCAATGTTCCAGAAATTGGAGTTTGAGTAACATCA
The DNA here is from genome assembly GCA_943326025.2 of Candidatus Kuenenia stuttgartensis. Lineage (GTDB taxonomy): Bacteria > Bacteroidota > Bacteroidia > Flavobacteriales_D > Crocinitomicaceae > CAIUKX01. The sequence continues at coordinate 11,362 of CALPRR020000063.1, forward strand.
ATATCAATAGTTTTAGTTGCATCTATACCTGTACAACCTGCTGTTCCTGAAACTGTATATGTCATCACTGCCGTTCCAGCAGAAATTGCATTTACTAAACCAGAAGAACTATTAACAGTTGCAATAGCATTATTTGAACTTGACCATGAACCTCCTGAAATTGTTGAACTAACCGTTGTTGATGTTCCAGAACATAAAGTTGCATCTCCAGCAGACAAAGTCCCTGCATCTGGTGCTTGAGTAACATCAATATTTATTGTTGCTGTTGCATCAGTTCCTATACATGCTGCAGTCCCTGAAACAGTATATGTCATAATTGCTGTTCCAGCAGCTACTCCTGTTACCAAACCAGAAGATGAATTAACTGTAGCAATTGCATTATCTGAACTAGACCATGAACCGCCAGAAATTGTAGAACTTACTGTTGAAGTTGTTCCTGAACATATTGTAGCATCTGTTACTGATAAAGATCCTGTTGAAGGAGCTTGAGTAACATCAATATTAATAGTATTTGTTGCATCAGTTCCTGAACAACCTGCTGTTCCTGATACTGTATATGTCATAACTGCCGTTCCAGC
>CALPRR020000064.1 GCA_943326025.2 Candidatus Kuenenia stuttgartensis
GCTAAGTATTTTGGATTAGGAAAAATTACCGAAGAGCAAGTGGAAGATATTGCAAATCGTAAGAAAATAGAAGGTCAGCGAATGGAACGTTGGTTATCAAGTGTGATGATATAAAAAAGAGGCTTTCAATTTTGAAAGCCTCTTTTTTTTGGATATGAAAATTCAATTTAAATATTGTAAAATCAAAAAGCGATTCGAGGGATCGAATCGCTTTCTGCTAACTTAACCTAACCACTATTCACTGAAAAAAGAGTTTAGTATTTTATATATGTTTAATACTTTCTTGTTTTGTTGATACAAATATACTTCGGGTTTTCAGAGTTTTAAAACCCAATTTCACCAATTATTTAGAACTCAAATTCATTAAAACTTGTTTCATATTATTTAAATGTGAGGTTGTTGTTTAGAATATGTGTTTCGTAGATAAATTTGATCAATTCGTAGAAATTGTGTTTAAAAAATAGCTTGGATTCCTAACAAATTAACATTTTTCATTTTTTCGACAAAATATATATTATTTTCGATGAATAACAATATTTTTAGCTAAAATACATTCATTTTTAGTTAGTATTCTAATTATTTTTCTTAAATATTCTTGTATTCTTTTAATGAAATTTTTTTAATTATTGTTTTCCTCAAGAACTAGTTGAATATGTTTGATTAACTTATCTACTTCTTTTGGATTAGTTCCGTCGTAATAACCTCTAATTCTCATTAATTGGTCAACAAGAACAAAATTATTGGTATGAATAAAGTCGCTTCCTGCATCACCTAAATTTTGGGCTTCAGCAGGTTTTAATACGAAAAAAGATTTACGTGCTAAATCATAAAGAGCTTCTTTTTTCCCCGTTAAAAAATGCCATTGTTGATCATCAGCATTATGGCTTATCGAGTATCGTTTCATTTGTTCAACAGTATCAATTTCAGGGTTAACTGTAAAACTTAAAATTTTTGTATTTGAATTTTCTCTATATGCTTCTTGTACGCGCTGCATTTGTTCATTCATTTTAGGACAGATTGTACCACAAGTTGTAAAGAAATATTCGACAACAAATACTTTTCCTTTAACTGAATTTTGTGTAATTAACTGATTGTTCTGATCTCTAAAAGCAAAATCACCAATTGTATGTCCAAAACCTTTTCTAACAATAGAACTATCAACCATTTCACTTTTCACATCTATAGGATTGTAAACAGGTAAAACTTCTTTAGGCTTCTTTCCAATAATTGAATAAGCAATTAAAACAGCTATTGATATGATTATTGTTAAAGCAATTAATTTTTTCATCAAGTTAAAATCTAAACGTAATTCCTCCCATTACTTGAATTCCTTGTACTGGAGTATTATACCAACGTTTGTAGCGTTGACCAACTAAATTGTTTCCTTGTATAAATGCAGAAATTCGCTTGTTGTATCGGTATTCAATGCTTAAATTAATGTCTGAAATTAATCCTAATTTTTTAGCAATTTGGTTATTCTCAACTTTTGTATCTTCTTCTTTTGCATATACCAATCCGTACCTTCCACCTTCAAAATTCAGATCTAAATTGAAAATAAAATGATCGTATAAATTGTAATTTGCTCTAGTGATAACTTGTACTTGAGGTAAATTCCATGCATAAATATTTTTTGTCATTGCATAAGAATAATATCTACCGATTGCATCAATTTTTAATTTCTCAACTAATTGATAAGAAATTGATCCTTCAATTGTAGTTATGTTTCCATTGTCAAATACAGCATTGAACTTATTTCGAAGTGAATACAACGTATCAGTAACAAATAATAGCTTGTTCTTTACACTCGAAAAACTTGCACTTGCATTAAAACTTATTCTTTTTGATAATGTTCCTTTAATTCCTAAAAATGCATCAATAACAGTGTTTTCATTTTTCATTAGAATATTTGGCAATACAAATTCATTCTCATTAGAAATCGATTTAAATGTATTTTGTTTTAAACCACCTTTCAAACCTATATAAGGAATAAACATATCATTGAATAACGAATATTTTAATTCAGCTATTGGATAAATGTAGAATTTTGTTTGTTTATGAGCATCCAATGTTAAATCAACACCAACTCTTGCTTTAAATCTGTTATTTTTTAGGAATGTTGTAATAGTTGGCTTTAAATTAATGATTGTGTTGTTTAATACTATACCAGTATCAACTATTGAAATACCAGTATCTAAAATACCATATTTATATCCATTGTAGCGAATATTTAAATCAGCAGAATAAATTTCTTTTCCTGTTTTGTAGAATGCTGAACCACCTATACCTATAAAGTTTTCAGATGCTCTCCATTTTGCTAGACTATCAATAATTGGTTTTTTCGTTTGAAAATTATTGTAATTCAATCCAATTGAATAATTTAAATTTCCAGTATCTTTTTTATGAGAACTGTATAAAAATTCACCACCTAAATCACTGAATCGTTGTGTTATACTATCACGACTCAACGAATCATTTTGAATTCCGTAGTATTGAAAACCCTTACTATTATAATGAAGATCACCTTTAAGTGTATAATTTTTTTCATTGATACTTCCGAAAAGATTCAAATTATTTCGATCATATTGTGCAGGTGCATAACCTTTGATATCGCCAAATGAACTTAGATGTTTTGCATGAGCACCGTATACATATCTTCTAGATCGATTCCCATCAAAGTAGATTTCACCTAATGGCATCAATTTACTTCCAATTCCAAGCTTGACATAAGAATGATACAATTGAGGTAATTTATCTACAATTTTAATAGATGCCGGTTTTATCGTGTCTAATATAATTTGAGTTGGATGTTGAATAACTAATAGTGGGTACTCAATTACTTGTGTCGGCTTAATTGAATCAATTATTTTAGGATTTTCAGTAAAACGAAACGCCGTTTCAACTGTTCTTTTGGTTGTAACATTTATTTCAGTAATATCATTCTGACCTTGTCCCCAACTCTTTAAACAACTAAAAACTAATAAAGTGTATATAATTATCTTTCTCATATTAATTCCCTCCTTCGTTTACTTCGATAACTGTATTACCTGGTTCAACAATGTTTTTTGGTTTATTTTTCAATTGCATTAATTCTTCCCAAACTTCATTCGCTTCATTTAAGATGCCATCTTCTTGATCTGGATAATGTTCTTTTACTGATTTCAAGGTTTGTTCAGCTTGAAATAAATCGTTTTTCAACATTAATGTCTTTGCTTGTAGAATTAATCCTTTAGCAACCCAATAATTATAAGTTGGTTTCATTTTTAGTAATGCTCTAACTTCAGCATCAGATTTATCTAATTCTTTTTGTTTGAAGTACATTTCAGCTAAAGAGAATTTTGCTTCCGCACATTTTTCAGTAGTAGTATTTTTAACAATCCATTCTAATGAAGGTTTAGCATCTGAGAAATTGTCTAAGTAATAATTTGACATACCTTTTGCATATTCTGCTTCTAATTTGTTTGTTGGATTTAATTGAGAACTTTCCAAAACTAGTTTTGAATAATCTGCAGCTTTTTTCCAGTTTTCAATTAAGAAGTAACTTCTCATCATACCTAGCCTTGAATTGAAAATAATAACAGGTGTTGAGCTTATTGTTTCCAATCTCTCATAATATGGAATCGATTCAGCATATTTACCATTATTAAATAATTGCTTAGATACTCGAATAGCTGCAAGTTCTGTATATCCATTTGTAGGTTCAGCTAAAGTTTGAATATATATTTCTATCGCTTTTTCGAAATTTTTCGCACGATAATGGCAATCAGCTAAATGATTTTTAACTTCATTTGCATAAATCCCATTAGGATAAGCGGATAAATATTTTTCAAAATCTGTAATAGCTTCATTTGTTTTTGTTGAGTCCCCATAAGCTTTCATTGCTGGCATATAGTATAAATCTCTTTCTTGTTGATCTTTTGAAATACCTGCACAAGGATATTTTTCAGCAATCATTTTAGCATCCTCTACTTTTTTCAATTCATTATACATTTCGTATAAACCTTTTGATGCTTTTTCGCAATATTCACTTTCTGAACCAAATTCATCTAAAATTTCTTTGTAAGCTTTCTCACATTTCGAAAATTCATGTTTTTTATAATATAAATCTGCAATTTCAGTTCTAGCGTTTTTAACTAAAACTGAATTTGGATAATCAGTAACTATCAATTGATAATACTTTAATGCTTGGTCATTGTTATTAAGGTATTTGTAAGTAATTGCTAATTCGTTTATAGCGTTTAATATATATTTCGATGATGAATAATTATTGATTAAGTTTTGAAGAGCAGAAATTTTTAAATCTGATTTTCCTTTGATAAAGGTGTATGTTTTAGCTAAATAATATAAAGCTTGATCTTCAAAACCACCTTTTAAATCAAAAGCTCCTTGATAAAATTTAGCTGCATTTTCATCTTCTCTTAACATATAATAACCATCAGCAGCTCTCATATATGCATCAACTAATTTTCTAATGTTTTTTGAATTATTAGCAGTTACAATTTGCGTATAAAGTCTAAAATTTTCAACTCCTTGAGAAGTATCATTTTTGGCGTAAAATGAATATCCAATATTATAATATGCATCTGCCTTCATTAATGGATTTGAAATTCCTTGTGAGTTGATATAAGCTCTATATCCTTGTATTGCTTTATCGAATTTTTTAGATTGAAATTGCGCATCAGCTCCCCAAAATTTTGCATTAGCAGAAACAGTTGGGTCTATTGGATAAGTATCGACTAATTCAAATGTTTTAATAGCTTCAGCATATTCTCCTTTTTGATACAATTCAATGCCATAGTTGTAAGCTACTATTTGGTAAGCACTTTTTAAACGTATGTCTTTATTCTGAAGCTTGTCTAATGATTGTAGAGCCTTACCATATTTATTTGTTGTTGTATATACATTTACTAAGTATTGATAAATATCATTTTTTCGTTCTGATTCAGGATATTTATTTAGATACAATTGTAATGCTTCAACTGCTTCATCGTATGGATTAATATCTAATTTGTAAGATAATACAGCATAATTATAAAGGGCATCTTTTTGAATTTTTGGATTCATCGTTATTAATGATGCTTCATTAAATGCAGATCGAGCAGCTGTTAATTTGTTTTGTTTTAGATAACTTTCCCCAATATGATAATACGCTACTTGACTTATACTATCTCTTTCTTCAGTTACTTTACTGAATAATTTTATTGCATTTTCAAAATTGTTACTTCTGAAATAAGAGTATCCTAACTGATAATCATCTTCTCTCGTTGTTTTAGATTTTTCATTGTATTTTTCTAAAAATGTTACAGCTTCCTCAAATTTTCCAATGCGATAAAAAGCATCCCCAATAATATGATTAACATCGTTAATGTTGACAATATTAGTAGTATCTAATAAACTAGACGACAATTCAGTTATTTCTTTGTATTTACCCTGAACATGATATATTTGAGAAATATAATATGGAACTACTTTTGAATATTTTACATCATTCTGTAATTTAATAAATCCTTCTAAAGCAGTTTGATATGATTTGTCTTGGTATGCAATGTGAGAATAATAGTACAATGCAGGGGCAGCATATTGTGAACTATCCTCTTTTATTTCAAAAAAAGACTTTTTAGATTCATTAAATTGTTCAGTTTGAAAATTTGCATAACCTTTCTTAAAGTAAAATTCCGATTGATTATCTTCTTCAATATCTTTTACATTCAATTGGTTCAACCAAATAAGTGATTCAGAATAATCTTTCTTCTGATAATAGTATTTACCTAAACGAAAGAAAATGGCATTATGATAGATACTTTCAGGATAATTTTGATTAAAACTGATCAACAAGTTTACTGCATCATTATGAAACAATTCAAGTGCTGAAAGCCCTTCGTAATAAAGAGCTTTTATATAAATTGGATCATTTTTTTTGTCAAAATGATTTACAAAATTTCTGAACTCATTTCTAGCAGCTCCATATTGTTCTTTATTATAAAGTTCCTCCGCTCTATAAAAAGTTGCGTATTCCGAATTATATTTCTCAGAAGTTTGCCCAAATAACTGGGAAAATATACTCAGAAATAAGATGACCAAAAATTTGTTCATAAATTATCTATTTGCCTAGTATGCTAATGTTTTCTTGTTTTCAATTTCTAAAAATTTTACCTTTTTGTCTTTTAAAAGCAATATTATAAGAAATGGTTTTAACCAAGTAAAATTAAGTGTGAAGATGATGCTTTTTTTAAGATGTTTTAAAAGTTTTAAACGTGAATCTGTTAAGATTATTTCATCAATTATTTTCTTCTAATCACCTATTTTTAGCACCTTTACACTAAATACAAGAGAGGTGGAGCACGTAATTCGTATAAAAAACGCTAAAATTTTTCAAAAAGATGCTTTGGTAATAGATGAAGTAGACTTTGAATTGGGCGAAACTGAGTTTATCTATTTGATTGGTAAAACAGGAAGTGGTAAAAGTAGTTTATTAAAAACAATTTACGGAGAAGTTCCTTTGAAAGAAGGAGAAGGAACAGTTTGCGGTTATGATTTGCGTAACCTCAAAAAGAAAGAAGTTCCAATGCTCCGTCGAAAATTAGGTGTCGTATTTCAAGATTTTCAATTATTGACAGATAGATCAGTTCTGCAAAATTTGTTTTTTGTAATGGGAGCTACTGGTTGGAAAGATAAAAAGTTAATGGAAGCACGTTGTAGAGATATCTTACAATTGGTTGGAATTGAACATAAAATTAATGTGATGCCTCATGCGCTCTCAGGCGGTGAACAACAAAGAGTTTCGATTGCTAGAGCATTGATTAATAAACCTAAATTAATTTTAGCAGATGAGCCTACAGGAAATTTAGATCCAGAGACTTCAGAGGAAATTATGAGATTATTATTAGCTGTTGCAAAAGAAGAAAAATCAGCAGTTCTAATGGCGACACATGATATGACGATGGTAGAAAAATACCCTGGTCGTGTAGCAAGAGTTGATAATGGTAAGATGAAAGAGATAAATACTTTAAATCGATTTAATCCTTTTGAACAGTTTGATTTTACAGAATAGTAATTAAAAAATAAAAGACAATTAATAATTGAGGCTGTTCTTTTGGAACAGCCTCTTTTTATTGAATTTAATCTAATATTTTGATTCCCGTCAATACTTGAAATTGAAAGCCTGAAGCATCAGTCATACGTTCAAAGTTTACGGTCAATTGTTTTCCAATCATTAATATTTCTGTTTGTTGTAATTTCTTGATATTTTCATCTATTGCCTGAACCATTAAGGCAGAGACATAACCATCTTTTTTATTTTCTCCAACCGTCAGAAATAAATCTTTACCTGTTTCAACAAATCCTTGAAATGTTGTAATGAATTCACCACTTTGATTTAAGGCATCTTCAGCATTTTTTGAAGAACAATTAATCTTTTTACATTCCATAAAAAGCATTTGATCTAATTCTTCTTCTAAGTTTGCTTCCCTAAATTTTGTTTTTAAAGGAAATTCTTCATTTTTATAATAAGAAATTCGTTCAATAAATTTAGGTTTAACGTTGGAATGATCTTCAAATCTTTCTTTTGATACGATCTTGACTCCTGATTTGAAATAAAAAGATGTAGTTCCAAATTCTTTAGATTGTCCATTTACATATCTTTGAACTAACTTAACAATCTTTTTATTGCCATCTAAAAACGCTGAAACTTCAAATTCTGATCCATCTTCTTTTGTGAATGATAAACTTCCAACCTCCATCAATGTATCATTCATATCAATTTCAGCTATAAATTTCTCATATTCATCTTCATCTTTTAATGGAGTATATTCTACATTTGTATCTATTGTTGAACTTTCTTCATTAGATGAGCATGATGCTAAAATCATACAAAAAAAGATGTAGAGAAAAATATTTGAAGTTTTCATGTTTATGTTTTTTTAATTAAAATGCAACAAGTTGCAAAAGTAACAAGTTTTCAGAATTAATTGAAGTTAATATAATCAATTGGATTAACGCAATTTTGATTATGCCATAATTCAAAACTTAAATGGGGTTCAATTTTACCATTTAAATATTGACCTACTATTGCTATTGGGTCACCTGTTTGAACTTTTGCTCCAGTTTTTTTAAGAGTGATTTTTGCATGTTTGTAGATTGATATATAGTTATTTGAATGTTTTATAATAATGGTATAACCTTCTTTTGAAGTATAACCAGCAAAAATAACTGTACCAGCTAAACATGATTTTATAGTCATATCTTTTATTGTTTTAATCTCTATGGAAGGATGTTTTTCCAAATCAAAATCACTTATTATTTTACCAGAAACAGGATTTGAAAAGATCGTTAGTTTATTGTTTTTATTTTCATTTTTCTGAACAGAAGTTTGCATATCTTCTTTCACTTTTTTAGCTATTTCTTTTTCATTTTCTGTCATTTCACCTTCATGTTTAGGTAAAATAATTTGTTGCATTTCTGGAACTTCAGAAATAAAAGAATCAGCTATAATTTCACCTTTTAAAACTTTTTTAATATTTGAAATATATAATTCTTGATTTTCAATTTTAGAGGATAATTTTTGAATCTTATTTTGTTGTTTTATTAATGCTTCTCGTTCAATTGAAGCTTCATTTTTCATAGAATAATTAGAGAAGAATCCTTTTGAAATTAACAATGAGGATACTAATCCAATAATAATTATTATTAAAAAAACAAATGAGTAAAGTTGTATTTTACTACTCGTAATTGTCCATTTTACTTCAAAATTATCAGGGTTTGTGATAACAATTCGAATTTGTTCTTTTAAATTATCAATTCTATTTTTAAACCAAGCCATTTTTTTATCTTAGAAACAGTGCAACATTTGTTGTATTTTGCAGTTAATCAATTGTTAAATTATTACAAAATCTAAATTATTGCAATTGTAAAAGTAACGAATTCATTAAATTTACGTCTATATTCATAAGATGAAATTTTTAACTTTAAGTATATTATCATTTTTTGTTGTTTTTTGTTCTTTTGGACAGTTAACGACAACTGCTAATACGGCTGGAAGTTTAGTTCAAAATGTTCTTCTTGGTCCAGGTGTAACTGTTTCTAATATTCAATACAATGGAGTTGCTTCAGCAATTGGTTCTTTTAGTGCTACTGGTACCAATCTAGGCATCTCATCTGGTATTGTTATGACTACAGGAACTATTTACAATAACGGAAATGGACCTCAAGGTCCTAATAATATTGGGAATTCAGGAGCAAATAATAATGCACCTGGTTTACCTCTATTAACCAATCTTGTAAATGGTGCTCAAACATTTAATGCTGCCGTTTTACAATTTGATTTCATTCCCTATTCTGATACTGTTAAGTTTAAATATGTTTTCGGTTCAGAGGAGTATCCTGAATTTGTGAATGCAGGATTTAATGATGTTTTTGGTTTTTTTATTTCTGGGCCTGGTATTTCTGGTCAACAAAATATTGCGAAATTACCAGGAGGGACACCCGTAACTATTGATAATGTGAATAGTAATTCCAATGGAAATTATTTTGTTTATAATGGTACTGGAAGTGAATCACCATATAATTCCTCTGCTTCATTTATTCAATACGATGGATTTACAAAACCATTAGAAGCTGTATCAAAAGTTGTATGTGGAGAGACTTATCATTTGGTTATTGCTGTGGCTGATGCAGGTGATGGGATTTATGATTCAGGTATTTTTTTAGAGGCCAATAGTTTGAAATCTAAAATGCCAATTGATATTACTTATAATTTATCCTATCAAGCTTATCCAGATCCTAGTAAAATGATTGAAGGATGTGTTACAGCTAATTTCAATATAGTTCGTTCAGGAAATGCTTCTACGTTAGCTACCCCTGTATCTATTCCAGTTTTTGTCTCAGGAACTGCAACTCAAGGTGCAGATTATACATCAACTATTCCAGCAACTATAAATTTTGCAGCAGGACAATCAATAGCAACGTTTTCTTTTAATGCAATAAATGATGGTATTGTTGAACCCGAAGAGAATATTCATTTATTATTCCCACTTGTAAACGCTTGTGGTGATACTGTTCCCATTGAGTTTGATTTGAAAATTGAAGATGTTTTACCAGTTACTGTGACAGTTGAAGATACGAATGTATTGTGTTATGGAGATCCAGTAATTCTTTATGCAACTGTTTCAGGTGGAGCAGGACCATATACTTATTTATGGAATAATGGTGGTTCAACTTCTACTATTTCTGTTGGTCCTTTAGTCACAACAAACTACACTTGCACAGTAACGGATAATTGTTTACAACAGACTGTAAGTGATATAGGCACTGTTACAGTTCCTGTTTATCCACCAATTACTTTGATTGAAACACCAGACATTAATGAAATTTGTCCTAATTTATATGATACTTTGACGGTTTATGCTCAAGGAGGTGCGGGTAGATATTCTTATCAATGGACTAGTAGTGTTCCAGAATTTTTAGGTAGAGATACAATGCAGCCAATACATCCAAGTGGAACAACTATTTATACCGTAATAGTAAAAGACCAATGCGATTCAGTAAAAGCTACAAATATTGTTTATATTGTGACTAGTCCTCCTTTAGAGTTAACCATGTCTCCCGAGATTGAAATTTGTCCTTTTGATTCTGCTTTAATTTCTGTTCAAGCAATAGGAGGATATGGCCAGTATTATTACTTATGGAGTAACAACGGCTCCGTAAATTATAGTCAATGGGTTTATCCTTTAAGCACTACTACATATACTGTTTCTGTTTCTGATGAATGTAAAACATATGAAGTAGATGGCTCAACTATAGTCTCTGTAAATAAACCAACTGCAGATTTTGTAATTTCTAGTTCACCTGTTTTTAATAATTTGCCAATTACATTCAATAATTTATCACTAAATGCCAATACTTATAATTGGTCATTTGGAAACGGAAATAGTTCTACCTTGATTTGTCCGAACAATGAATATTTAGACCCAGGTTATTATACAGTTACGCTTGTTGCAACTGATCATTCAGGATGTAAAGACACCACAGCTAAAGTTATTTTCATCGAAGAAGAACATTACATTTATGTACCTAATTCTTTTACTCCAGATAAAAACCGCTTCAATAATTTTTTTAGAGCAAGTACAGTTGGTATTAATGAATTATCAGTTTCTATTTTTAACAGATGGGGTGAAGTTGTTTACACTTCAGATCGTGTAGATTTTGAGTGGGATGGCACTTATGAAAATGCTGAAGTTAAGAGTGATACTTATATATATGAAATTAAATATATTTCAAATTCAGGTTTTCAAGATAGAATCATTGGTCATATAAATTTATTAAGATAATATATTCTTTTTAGAATTTAAACATCTTTCGAGTGAACTGTTTTCCTTAATTCAACTATTCAAATTATCTTTGCACCTAGAAAAAATTAAACAATGAGTATTTTAGAACTTTCCGAACAAGAAATTCAGCGTCGTGAGTCGTTGAAAAAATTGCGTGAGATGGGGATTGAACCTTATCCTGCAGAATTGTATCCAGTTACAGATCATGCTGCTAACATCAAGGAAAAGTTTGAAGATAAGAAGCAGGTTTGCATTGCTGGACGTTTAATGAGTCAACGTGTAATGGGAAAAGCTTCTTTTGCTGAAATTTTAGATTCAACAGGAAGAATTCAAGTATATTTTAACCGTGATGAAATTTGTCCGGGAGAAGATAAAACACTTTATAATGAGGTTTTCAAGAAGTTATTAGATCTTGGAGATTTTATAGGTATCAAAGGTTATTTATTTAC
>CALPRR020000065.1 GCA_943326025.2 Candidatus Kuenenia stuttgartensis
AAAAGTAAAGCATATTTTATAAAAAGCTATCTTTTTAAGCTATCTTTTTACTTAATATTGACTTTTGGATTCCTTATTTCATAAAATTTACAATTTGCATTCGACAATTGTATACTTTCAATTTTTCGATCCCATAAATACACTTTCAATAAAACATCTTCTTTCGTTATTTTCTCTAAAATAAAATGATGTAAAAAATGATCGTTAATTAATTGTCCTTGATAAGTTGTTTCAAATGAATAATAGAGATTATTCGTTACTTGATTTTCTTTATCAAACGTTTGAAGTACTAACTGAATTTTATTTTTTGGTTGATACGTTTTTAATTTACCTTGAACACTTATTTGTAAAGCTTTTCCTTTATATCGGTTCAAAGAATCTTCTTCTAAAATAGTAATGAACTCTTGTGCTAAATTTCCATATGAAATAGGCTTAGAAGTGTAGAGTAAATCTTTAATCAATGGTACTTTTCGTTTAAATGCTATATAGGTATTAGCAGGGTCGTAGGCAAGGGTGTCGTAATAATTTAAAATATTTTTATTTGTGAATTTATCCGTATTTGTAATGATGTAATCAGTCAATACCGCATCTGGATTTGAAATATTATAAACACTTGCTTTCACTTTTTGAAATGATTCTTTAAAAGGCCAATTCCAAGCCATCGTTTGATAAATCATTAAACTTTCAGAAGGTTTAATTTCAGCTTTTACTTTATTGTAAATCAAATCTGTCAGTCTTTGTTCAGGTGAAAAAGCAGATGAATGGATGTTCAAGTGGTAAATAAAAATAGCTGGGAAAATTAAAAAGAGGTACTGAATTTTCTGAGTTAATTTAAATTGATCTATAAAGTAAAAAAGCATTAATAAAAATGGTATAACCAAATAAAATGCCGTTCGATCCTCTGGATAATTAACATTTAAAATATTAGCTAAGAAGATAATAGCAACAATATTTCCAAAAAATAAAACTGAATAAATTAAAAATTGATCTGTGAAATACTCTTTTAGTGACGATTGTATAATTCGCTTAATCAAAAAGTAAATTGAAACAACAAATAAACCCAAATAGAAATACATCAAAAAATCATCTTTCAAGAAAATGATATATTGATTCAATGTTTTTCCTGTAACATCCCATATTCCTTCCAATGAACCATAATACAAAGCGCCATGTTCTTTTAACTTAAAACTAAATTTTATAAATGGGGAAAGCAGGAATAAAAATGAAAAATGAAAAAGTAAATGAATGAAATGTTGTCGCTTTTCTATCGAACGATAATGGATGAGTTGGTTCAAACAGATAATTCCAAAAATAATTAAACTAGTTACAATAAAAGTCAAATTAGCTGAAATAGCTATGATTAAAAACAAATAGGTAAATAGTAAAGTGCTAGATTTATGATTTTTAAAATAATTTCTTAAGAAAACTAAACCATAAATGAAAAACCCTAAGGATAAGCCATAACCTCTGCAAAGTGCAAAATATTCAATAATTATAGTTAATGAACAAAAAGTAATCAATGCTATCAATCTTAAATTTTTGGTCTTTAACTCTTTTAATAATTCTCTTAAACCCAAAAAATAAAGGACGAAAGCAAAAAGGTTTGGAAGTCGATAAAGGCTAATGTTATCTTTGAATATTGGATATAATTTGTTACATATAAAAGAGTTTAGCAAGTGATTATTTGCATCCCAGACAATTGTTTCTCCTTTAAAATCTCCTTGATAAATATAAAACATGTAAGTTGCTATTTCATCATGCAGTGTTTCATTAAAGAACACACGCACAAGTAAATAACAAAAAACAAAAAGGAATAGAACGATCGTGAATCCTCTTTCAAATTTTTGATAATTAACTTTAATCATTTGTATAAAATCTTGTTAAACTTGAAAAGGATTGTTAACTATTTTTCTTCGACACTTATAATTCTAAAATGTATGTTTTTATATTTAACAAAATGTCTGTCAATATTCCAAAAATAAATTGACATATCCGTTTTGTCTTTTTCTAATTTAAATACTGGACTATTCCAAACAAAATTAACCGAACTTTTACTTACATTAATTTTAGAAAAATCATTATCATGGTAATAATTTAATGGATTTAATGAATCACCTATAGTTAAAACTAAATGAAAGGGTGTTTTTAAATCTGAAAAATCCATTTTACCTGAAACTTCAACTTTAAAATTATCACTTTTTAAAAGTGTATCAATTTGTCTACCTCTAAATAATAATAAATCATTTTCTGATCTAAGAAAAGGGATAATTGTGTCTTTTATAACTTTGTAATTAAATTGTTTTGTAGTTTTATAAATAGAAACTTTTGAAATTTCATCTACCATTACTCTTCTATAATACAAAGGTGGCTTATAATCATTCTCAGTAATTAAATAAGTTGATTCCACCAAATTTGAATACTTTTCAGAATTAAATAATTTTACAGTATCATCGTTTCTAAATTGATAATATAAGGGTAATTCTAAAAGTCCATATACACTATAACTAATCCCATTTTGAATATTATTTTTTAAAAATTGTTGGGTTTTATTTGAAATACGTAAATTGTTTTGATAGACAGAAGCATACAAATTCAACTTCATAAAAAATGTAGCTGGGAAAAAAAGTAATGAAAATAATAAATAATTTATTTTATTGATATTTTGAAAAAATAGAACGAAAACAATTATAAAAAAAGGAACTAATTGAATTGCTGCCCTATCTCTGGGATAGTTAACTTTAAAAAGAAGTGCTAAAACCTCAATAATTAAGATATTGCCAAAGAATAGTAAATAAAAAAATCCTTCTGAAGAAAGCATAAATTTTATTAATCCTACTGTTTTTAGTTTAAATAAGCCTAATATACCAATAACAAGAATTAAAGTAATTAGTAAATATTTTATTATAATATCTGAAGTAAATAAAGAAATTTCTGAAAGATAATAACCTGTTCCTTTCCATAATCCATCTAAATTCCCCCACCACAAAGCTCCTACTTCTTTTAATTGAAAACTATAAGATACTAAAGGAAGTAAGGCTATTAAAAAAGATAAAATCAGTAATAAATTAAGAATTTTATCTTTATTTGATTGTTTTCTAATCTCAGTAAAGAGAATAAAAATACTATATGAAACAATAATGATACTTGTATTAAAAAATGATAAATTGGAAAAAACAGCAAGCCAAATAAATAAAAATGTATAAAATAATTTTAAAATATTCTTACTTTCTAACCACGTTAAAAGAAATGAAATTGCACAAAATAAAAAGCCTAATGCTAAACCATAACCTCTCAAATATCCGAAATATTCAAATATCCATAAAACAGTATTCAAAGAAATAAAAGTTAGAAACTGATATTTTATAGCTATTATCCTTTTTACAATAAATTTAATTGAAAAGAAGTACAAGATAAAAGCAAGAATATTTGGAACTCTTAAAAAGAAAAAATGGTCACCAAAAATGAAATAGAAAAGTTTACCGAATAATGTATTCAACAAGTGATTATTAGCACTAGACTCTTTTAAAGTACTTTCGATAAATCTTTTAGATTCAATATACTCAAAAAGAGTAGAAATTTCATCACAATATGGTGATAAAAAAAAAGCTCGAAACACTAGATATATTAGTAAGAATAAAAAAAATATTCTTACTAATAATTTGTTTTCGAGCGAAAAAAATTTCATTAAAATTTACTTCTGTCTAACAGTTCTTTGCTCAATTCTTTTCTCAAATTTTTCTCCTTTAAAAATACGTTGAACATAAATTCCTGGAGTATGAATATCATTTGGATCTAATTCACCAGCTTCAACTAATTCCTCTACTTCAGCAATCGTTATTTTTCCAGCTGTTGCCATCATTGGATTAAAATTTCTTGCCGTTGCTTTATAAATTAAATTTCCTTCTGTATCTCCTTTCCAAGCCTTCACAATTGCGAAATCAGCTGTTAATGCAGTTTCTAAAATATGTGGTTTACCGTTGTAAACTCTTACTTCCTTTCCTTCAGCAACTTCAGTTCCATAACCAGCTGGTGTGAAAAAAGCAGGTATACCAGCACCTCCAGCACGACATCTTTCTGCTAAAGAACCTTGTGGAATTAAATCAACCTCTAACTCCCCTGACAACATTTGTCTTTCAAATTCGTCATTCTCTCCAACGTAAGAACTAATCATTTTTTTGACTTGTTTCTGTTGAAGTAATAATCCCAAACCAAAATCGTCAACTCCAGCATTATTAGAGATACAAGTTAAATTCTTCTTACCCAATTTTACTAATTGTGCAATTGAATTTTCTGGAATTCCGCATAAGCCAAATCCTCCTACCATCAAAGTCATATTATCTTCTATTCCTTTTAAGGCTTCTTCAACGTTATTTACAACTTTATTCATTTTATTATTTTTAATCAATTTCAGGAATTAAATTCCAAATGTATCTGTTAACGAATCTTGTTCTACCTCATCTGCAGCAGGTGGTAATATTTGTCCGCTACAAGAGAACTCACTTTCATCTATATCTTCAGGTTTATCAAAAGCAGTTGTAGATATTCCAATTTTCGGATCTTTATAAATTTTCTGCATATAATATCCATAAATTGGTAAGGCCATTCTAGCTCCTTGCCCCCAATTCATAGATCTAAAACGTACCGAACGATCTTCAGCTCCAACCCAAACTCCAGTTGCTAATTCTGGTGTTAAACCAATAAACCAACCATCTGAATTATTTTGAGTTGTACCTGTTTTTCCAGCTGTTGGAGATGTTATATTACCCCATGATTGCCCTCCTCGAAGACTTCCTGCAGTTCCGAAACGAACTACACCTTCCATCATTCGCAATGTTTCATATGCAACTGTTTCATTTAAGACTTCCTTAGAATATGGCTTTGCGTTGTATATCACATTTCCATTTCTATCTTCAATTCTCAAAATTGTTGTAGGACGATTATAAATTCCATGATTCACAAACATTGCTTGAGCAGCTACCATTTCATATAACGATAAATCCATAGATCCTAAACACATCGATGGAACTACATCATTTGGATGTAACTTAATGTCCATGTTTTCTAGTAATTTCTCTATTGTTTTTGGACCTGCAACACCTCCCATTTTTTGCATTACACCAACTGTAATATTATTTTTAGATTGTGCTAAACCATTTGCAACTGAACACATTCCTCCAGAAATTCCACTTGAGTTTTTTGGACACCATCGATCATCAATTACTCCATCAGCATTTCTCAAATCTACACAATGAGCAATATCAGGAATCATTGTACAAGGTTTAACAACTCCCATTGCTAACGCAGAGGCATAAACGAAAGGTTTTATTGTTGAACCCACTTGTCTTCTACCTTGTCGAACGTGATCGTATGCAAAGTGATCAATATTTACACCACCAACCCAAGCTTTCACAAAACCTGTCTGTGGTTCTATCGAAACTAAACCAGCATGTAAAAAGGATTTATAATATTTTATTGAATCATCTGGTGTTAAAGTCGTATCTTTTTCTCCTTTAAAAGTAAATACACGCATTGTTACAGGAGTATTAAAAGCCTTTCTAACTTCTTCATTTGATGCTCCTTTTGATTCCATTTGCATATAACGCGGTGAATTCATTCGTGCAGAACGCATAATTCCATCTATTTCTTCTTCAGTAGCATCATTTGAAAATGGAAAATGTTTTAAATGTCTATTATTGTCATCAAAAGCTGGTTGAAGATTTTCTTTTAAGTGACGTTCCATTGCGCTCTCAGCATGCTCTTGCATGTCAATATTAATCGTCGTATAAATTTTTAAACCATCTCCATAAATATCCCAAGCCGCACCATCTTCTCTTTTGTATTTTAATGACCCATCAGGTTTTCTCTCCATTAAGATATTTGTCAATTCTTTACGAAGTCCTTCTCTAAAATAAGGAGCCATTCCTCTTTTGTGATCAACTTCTTGAAAGTTACATTTTAATGGTTTTTTACAAAGTTTTTCATACTCTTCTTGAGTTAGTTCAACTCTTAAAGCTGAGTTTTTTGATTTACTGTTTTTTAACCATTGAAATAATACTTGATTTCTTCTATTCAATGCTCTTAAACTATCTTCTTCTCTTTTTTCAGTAATTTCAGCTCTGGTTACTTTATTTTCTGGAACTTCATTTTCTTCAGCTAAATAAGCTCTATAATTTTTAATTTGAAATGAATGAGGATTATAAAGCGTTGGGTTTTTGCACATACCGACTAACATTGCTGCTTCATCTTTAGTTAAGTCTATCGGTTTTTTATTGAAGTAAACTTTTGCTGCATTTTCTATTCCAACTGCATTGTATAAGAAATCAAATTGATTCAAATACATTGTAATGATTTCTTCTTTTGTATATCTTTTCTCTAAACGAGTCGCAATAATATTTTCTCTCGCTTTTTCTCCAAGTCGACTAAATATCCTTCCAATTTTAGAAGTAGAATTACCTGTATACGCTTCACCATTTGCACGAGCAATATTTTCTTTATCTCTTTGTTGAAGTGTAAATAATAATTTTGCTAATTGCTGAGATATTGTTGATGCTCCTCCTGCTCCTCCTATACTTACAACAGCTCGACCTATAGCTTTAAAATCTACTCCTGAATGTTCTATAAAACGTTCATCTTCTGTCGAAATTAATGCATCTGTTACATATGGTGAAATTGATTTATAAGGAACACTTGTTCTATTAATTTTCCAATATCTTCCTAATTCAGATTCTCCATCATCTGCATATACAACAGATGCTAACAATTCTGGTGGATTTGCTAACATTGCTACTGGTGGAAGATCATCTTCCGATTGAAATAATAATAAGCATGAAACCAATACTAATGGAATCGTAGCTATAAACCAAAACAAATAAGTCGCTCTCTTTTTCTGTTTATCGCTGAAAACAAGTTGTTTAGAGTTATTTTTAATGCTCATTTTTTATAATTCTAATTTTATGTAAAAATAAAGAAATCTTTGATTCAATCACCAATTCTTTCAAACTCATTTTATTGTAAAACATGGCTTCTTTGACTGTCTAATTTAAGTAAAATAAACATCAACATTGAAAACGACATCATAGAAGAACCTCCATAACTAAAAAAAGGAAGAGGAATCCCAATAACAGGGGCAAATCCGATATTCATTCCTATGTTAACAGCTAAATGGTAAAATAAAATCATCACAACTGAATAGGCATAAACTCGATTAAATCTTGATCGTTGTCGTTCTGCAATCATAATAATTCTTAAAAACATGAACATATACATTCCTATCAAAATAAATGTTCCAATAAAGCCCCATTCTTCTGCAAAAGGACAAAAAATAAAATCAGTTTCACTTTCAGGAACATGATTACTTTCAATTGTAGCAACAGATGCATTTGTATATCCTTTTCCAGCTAATCCTCCAGATCCTACAGCAGCCATTGCTCGATTCCTATTGTAATCTTCTCCATTTGGATCTTCTCGTAAGCCAAGAAATAATTCTATACGATCTTTTTGGTGTTTTTTTAAACCTTGAAATAAATAATTAACACTAGACGCAATAGATGCTGAAAGAACAAATGCAATAATTATCACTGTTGAAATTCTTCTTCTTTCTCGTTTTGTTGAAATAAATCTTAAAAATAAAAAAGCAATTAAACAGAATACAACCAATGAAAGAATTACTCCAAAAAATCCAGGTATTTCAACACCAGGTAAAAAGTTAAAAGTAATAATGTTATTACTTAATAAAAGTGTAACTATACATAAGAAAACTATAGCAAACATAATAGGAATAAAGTGAGTCCCTACCCATGTTTGTTTAAATTTTACTCCCGGTATCATATTTACCAATTTCAATACTAAAGGATCATAAGTTAATCCTTCCCTATACATAACGAATAAAAAAGAAGTGAAAACAACAAATGTTCCTGCATCAGGTTGCAATAAAATCAATATCATCGGAACAAACATGATTGCATTCGCTACCAAAACTGAATTCAAATTCTGTTGCTTAATATTTAAAGAACTAATATATCTTGCTAATAATAAAGCTGTTCCTGTTTTGGCGAACTCTGCTGGTTGTATACCAAAACCACCTATTTGTAACCAAGCTCTGGCACCATTAATTGGCGGCATAAATAAAACTATTACAAGTAAAACTAAAGTTGAAATGTATATAGGAACCGCAAATTTTCGATAAATCGTAGAATCTATTAAAAAGACCATTAAACCTAAAAATAGCGAAACTCCAAGCCAAACTACTTGCTTACCATATTTTTGTGAATAATCAAATAAATTTGGATGATCAGGATCTAAAGATGTAGAATAAACAGTTGCCATTCCCATTATTAAAAATAGAAAATACGTTATTAATAAAGGCCAATCTAAATTGGTTGTTAGTTTTTCACCCTGTCTCATTCTTTATTTTTTAAACGACGCTTCTAAAATTCGTTTTTCTTTTTCCTTATCTTTTACTTTTCGTGTTAAATATTTTTCAATCATTAAACTTGCAGTTGGTGCTGCCCATGTACCTCCAAAACCAGCATTTTCAATAAAAACTGCAATTGCTATTTTAGGCTTATCCATCGGAGCAAAACAAGTAAAAACAGCATGATCTTCACCTTGTGGATTTTGAACTGTTCCTGTTTTTCCACAAACAATAATTTTTTCTTCGTTATTAATTTTAGCTTTTCCTCCTGTACCTCCATTTACATAGACAACTCTTCTCATTCCTTCAATAATTGGATCAAAATGTTTTGAATCAATCATTGATCTATGTTTTATTCTAAATTGAAGTAATGACCCTTTTTGTCCAATCGATTTAACAAAATGAGGAGTGTAATACCAACCCTTATTAGCTATTATACATGCTATATTAGCCATTTGCAATGGTGTTAGTTTGACCTCTCCTTGACCAATAGAAATAGAACGAATTGTTGAAAAAGCCCATCTTAAATGACCATACCATTTATCATAATAAGCTGAATTTGGAATCAATCCTGGACGTAAACCTGTAGCATCTGCATCAAATTTCTGACCTAATCCAAAGCTCATCATATACTGATACCATTTATTCAATCCGATTTCAGCATCTGCAAATACACTTGTCTTTTTCCCTTGTTGTAATATTCTTCTCGTTACTGCGTAGTAATATGGATTACATGAAAATTTTATTGCATCAGATAAATTGCCAGCACTAGGATGATTATGACAACCTACCATACTTTTATTACACGGAAATCCTGAGTTAGGTGTAATGACACCTTCTTGTAAACCAATTAATGATTGTAATAATTTAAATATAGAACCTGGAGGATACTCTGCAGCTAATGGTCTAGGAAAAAGCGGCATATCTTTATCCAAAATTAATTTAGGATAATTTTTTGCAATATTTCTATTTCCTACCATTAAATTTGGATCATAGGTCGGAGATGAGACAAGAGCTAAAATTTCACCCGTTGAAGGTTCAATAGCTACTATACATCCTCTTTTACCATTCATTAGCTTTTCTCCATATTCTTGAAGAAGAATATCAATTCCCAATTTGAAATTTGGACCTTGTTTAGCAATGGTATCATAAATACCATCCATATATGGTTTTAATTCATTATTTCTTGCAGATGTAACGATATATCGTATGCCTTTTTGACCTCTTAATTCTTTTTCGTAAAACCGTTCGATACCTGCTCTACCAATATTATCACTTCTTCTATAAAAATGATCCTCATTTATTTCCTCTTCATTTACTTCTGATAAATATCCGAAAATATTGGCCCCATTCGGATAAGTATAACTTCGCATACTCGTGATTTCTTCATAAAATCCTGGAAATTTATCTAAATGTGGAGCAATTGTAGCTATTTCTTCTAATGTCATCTCCTTAATAAACGCATACGGTCTATCACTTTGATAATTAGATTTCGTCTTATAATTATCGTTTTTATCACGATAAGTTCCCTGTTCTTTAATGATTTCTTTAAAACGAATTGCTATTGAATCTTTTGACCAACCTAAAACTTGAGCGAAAGCTGCTGTATCTAAATTCTTAACTTCATCTTCGATAAACATCAAATTATAATACGTGCGATTTGAAACCACTTTTACTCCATTTCGATCAAAAATCGCTCCTCTCGGAGGAACAATTTGTTTTCTTTTTTCTGCAATTTCTTGAGCCCTTAATGTCCAAGAATCATCTATTACTTGCATGAAAAATAACCTAACAATATAAATTATTCCTACTGTTATAATAAATACAATGATTACATACTTTCTTGCGTCGAAATTCATCTTTCTTTTGGCTTACTAACGAAAACTACTTGTAAAAGTATACAAAGAAGATAGGATATGGGTAAACTTAAAATAGTTTTTTGCAAAATAAAAAATATCTCATTCCATTTAAACATTTCAAACATGAAAAACCAAAAATGATGAATCAATAATAGAATTCCAAATACATATACAAACCATTTTTGACCCATTTCAGAAATTGACCCTTCTTTGTTGGAATCATAACCCTCTCTTGGAGCAAAAATCTTAAATATAAACGGCCTCAAGTAAGCCAAAACTAAAAGCGATGATGAATGTAACCCATATGTATTTGATAATGCATCAATACATAAACCCATAATGCATGCAATCAGTAATAATAAAATTGCATTAATTTCAAAAGGTAGTAAAACAATAAATAATGGATAAATCATTGGGTGAATCCCATATCCTATCTCAAGCTGATTGAAAATCAACGATTGTGCTAACACAAAAAATAAAAATCTAAATAATTGTACTAAGATTAATCTCATTCTTCTTTATCTTCTGGTATAGTTTTCTCTAATATACTTTGTTCTTCTTGAAATAAGTTCTTTACGATATAGACATTTTGTATTTTTCTATAATCTTCCGAATATAATAATGAAACGTCCCAAAGTGGTTTTCCTTCAACTGTTCCTAAATTTGATATTTTCCCAACCATAATTCCTCTTGGAAAAATCCCTGATCCTCCTCTAGTTACTACATTTGACCATTTTTTTATTTTAATATCATTAGAAATTCCATCTATAGAACCTATTCGTGAATTTTTTCCATTCCATTTCAACAATCCAAATGCTCCTGAATTTTCAATCATTACATCTAAATTGATGTCAGCAGTAAGAACTGACTTGACAACTGCATAATTTGCACTTGTATTGTGAATTACTCCAACAATTCCTTTATCAGAAAATACGCCGTCCCCTCTTTTTACACCTTGTGCGCTTCCGATATTTAAAGTAAAGTAATTGTTTCTTTTGTCGTATGTAGAATTAATTACAACTGCAGGTAGGTAATCATATTGTTGTTTGTATAATGTATCATTGATTTTTACAATTCCATTATTCAATTTAATAAACGAATTTGGACTCTCCTTTCTTAATCGTATATTCTCTTTTTGCAAATTTTCGTTATTTGAACTTAAATTCCAATGTTTTGTAAATTCATATTCTATACTTAAAAAAGAGCCAGCTACTGCTGATGCTGTTGTAAGGTACTGAGAACGAGGAAAATTTAATGAAGAAAAATAATTTGACAAGGCAAATACTTGCAACAGAACGAACAATAAGAATACTCGAAAACGTCGAAAAAAAGCCCTTAAATTATGCATTATATAAACGAAAAAAGTCCCGAGAATTTCCCGGGACTACAAATATAATTGAAATATATTAATCTTTAATCAAGAATTGGTAACGTTCTACATTTTTCAATGCGATACTTGTTCCTCTTGC